>CAMOSR010000016.1 GCA_946625165.1 uncultured Bacillota bacterium | reverse complement strand
TTACAAATTATCATTAAGTATTGCTGAACATGAAATGAAGAAAGAGGCGGCGAGACAGGGATTAGAAGAGGGCATGAAACAAGGAATAGAAAAAGGAATAGAGCAAGGAACTTATCAAAATAAAATTGAAATAGCCAAAAATATGTTAAATGAAAAAATGGATATTCAAATTATTAGTAAAGTAACTGGTCTTACTAAAAATGAACTAGAAGAATTAATTAGCTAACATTTTACATGTTAGTTTTTGATTATATGTTATTTTCTTGATTACTAAATTAAAATATCTTATAATTATAATAAGGGTGATAGATATGGAATATATTATTATTGGACTTTTAGTAGTTATTTTAATTGTTAGTGTTATCGCACTTACTAAAAACGTTAATGAATCTAATATTACTGAAAGACTTGGAAAACTTGAGACTGATATGATTAAAGAATTGGGTGAATTTAAAAGTGAAATTAATAAAAGTTTGAATGATGATTTTACTGGTTTAAACGATAGAATTGATCATAGACTTAATTTAATAAATGATAAGGTTAATGAAAGACTTGATCAAAATTTTGAAAGAACTAATAAAACTTTTACTTCGGTTTTAGAAAGGCTTTCTAAAATTGATGAAGCTCAGAAAAAAATTGATAATCTTTCTTCAGATATTGTTTCTTTACAAGGGGTTTTAACTGATAAGAAGACTAGAGGAATTTTTGGTGAAGTAAATTTAAAGCATATTTTGTATAATGTTTTTGGTGATGGGAAGAATAATATTTATAGACTTCAATATACTCTTAGTAATGGGACAATTGCGGATAGTGTAGTATTCGCACCTGAACCTTTAGGTATGATTGCTATTGATTCTAAGTTTCCACTTGAGAATTATCAAATGATGGTTGATAAGAACAATTCTAATAGAGCACTTTATGAAAGAAAATTCAAAGCTGATATGAAGAAGCATATTGATGCTATAGCTAGTAAGTATATAATTCCTGGTGAGACAACTGATCAAGCAATATTATTTTTACCTGCTGAAGCAATATTTGCCGAAGTTAATGCGTATCATCAGGATGTTATTGATTATGCTTATCAAAGAAGGGTTTGGATTTGTGGACCAACCACTTTAATAAGTACGTTAACTACCTTACAGATAATTATTAAAAATGTTGAAAGAGATAAGTACACTAAAGTTATACATCAAGAGCTTAGACTTTTAGATACGGAATTTAAACGTTATAAAGAAAGATGGGATAAACTTTACCGTAGTATTGAGACTGTAAGTAAGGATGTTAAAGATATTCATACAACTACTGATAAGATTACTAAGAGGTTTGATGCTATTAATCAGGTAGAAGTGGAGAGTATAGCTCATGAAGAAAATTAATCACTTATTTATATTTGTTACTTTAATTTGCTCTTTTATAACTATTTTTTCTGAATTTGATAAAGGGATAGTTATAATATTAAAAGATGCTAGTATAGTCTTAACATTATTATTTCCGTATATTTTAAATAAATTATTTAAACTTGATATTGGTGAGAGTTTAATATTAATTTGGATAATATTTATTTTTATGGCCCATTATTTAGGAGTGATATGTGAGTTTTATAATAAATGGGAAATGTTTGATAAAGTTACGCATACTTTTTCTGGTGTTTTATCTAGTGGTGTAGCTGTGCTTATATTAAATAAGGTTAAATCTAAAAATATATTATTTAATATTATATTTATATTATCGTTTAGCTTAATGTGTGCTGCACTTTGGGAAATGTTTGAGTTTACTTGTAATGCTTTATTTGGTGGAGATGCTCAAAGAGTTGCATTAACAGGCGTGTCAGATACAATGTGGGATATGATAGTCGCGTTTTTCGGTTCAATATTTGTGAGTTTTTTCTATTATTTAAAGAAGGAATAGTTTATATTTCTTCTTTTATATGATTTAAATGAATGTTTTTGTGATTAAAGCAATTATTGTAAAGGTAAAATGATAAATACTATATTTTTTTTAAAATTTAATTTATAATTATAATAGAGGTGTTAAAAATGGAGGAGAAGGTATTAAATATTATTTTAAATCATAATAAAGCTTTGACTTATGAAGAAATTGCCGCAGCTTTAGATGAGGCTGAACTTCCGGCACTTACAGAAACTTTAAATAAACTTGAGAAAGAATTAAAAATAAGGGTCACCAATAAAGGTAAATATGAAAAGTTTAATGATAAAATGAAGAAGCTTGGGGTATTTGCTGGTAATAAAAAGGGCTTTGGTTTTGTAATTGTTGATGGTGAAAAAAATGATTATTATATTTCGCCTGAAAATGTAAATGGTGCTGTTGATGGTGATGAGGTTATTATTAAGGTAACAGATGAAGGCAGGCATGAAGCTGTAGTTTATTCTATTAATAAGCGTAATTTGAATAGTTTTTTAGTTGGAGAAGTTTATGTACAAGATGATAGAAACTTTATTAAGTTAGATGATGATAAATTAAAAATTATTGTGGAGATTCCTACCTCTGATTTAAACGGTGCGGTACCTGGTCATAAGGTTGTCTTAAAAATTGATAATAAAATAGAAAAAACTAATTATTATGAAGGTAAGGTTATTAGAATTTTGGGTTATAAGGATGATCCTGGTGTTGATATTTTGTCTATCGCGGCTAAGTATCAAATTAATGATGTTTTTCCTTTAGAAGTATCTCAAGAGCTTAAAGATATTCCTAGTGAAGTTTCTACTTTAGAGCTTAACGGCCGAAAAGATTTAACTAATGAGATGATTTTTACTATAGATGGTGATGATACTAAGGATATTGATGATGCTATTAGTGTTAAGAAGCTTGATAATGGTAATTATCTTTTAGGTGTTCATATTGCTGATGTTAGTTATTATGTTAAAGAAGGGTCAGCTTTATATAAGGAGGCATTTAATAGGGGAACAAGTAATTATTTAGCTAATACGGTTATTCCAATGCTTCCACATCAATTATCAAATGGTATTTGCTCTTTAAATCCTGATGTTATTAGACTTACAATATCATGTGAAATGGAAATCGATAATAATGGAAATGTTGTAGATAGTGATATTTTTGAAAGTTATATTAAATCTAGAAAGCAAATGACTTATAAGAATGTTAATAAGATTTTAGAGGAAAATATTGTTCCTGATGGTTATGAAGAGTTTGCGGATACTTTATTATTGATGGAAGAACTTGCTAAAATAATTAGAAAGAAAAAAATTGAGAAAGGTTATATTGAATTTGATGATAACGAGCCTAAAATTATAACTGATGAAGATGGTAGGGCAATAGATATCCAAAAAAGAGAAAGAGGCCTTGGTGAAAATTTAATTGAAGATTTTATGATCGCGGCTAATGAGACGGTAGCTAGTACAATCAGTTATATGGATATACCTTTTATATATCGTGTTCACGGACTTCCTGATGATGATAAACTTAAAAATTTCTTGCATTTTCTTAGTATTTTGGGTTATAAAGTGAATGCTAATTTGAAAAATATAACACCTAAGACAATTCAGAATATTTTAAATCAATTAAAAGATAAAAAGGAGTATCCTATCTTATCTAGTATGCTTTTAAGGAGTATGCAAAAGGCTATTTATGATAGTACTAATATTGGTCATTTTGGCCTTGCAAGTAAGTATTATACTCATTTTACATCGCCAATTAGACGTTTTCCTGATCTAACTGTTCATAGATTACTTAGAACTTATTTGTTTGAACATAATTTAAATAATTCAACTGTCGATTATTTTGCTTCATCTCTTCCTGTTATTGCTAAGCAATCTTCTGATAGAGAAAGAGCGGCTGTAGCTTGTGAACGTGATGTTGATGATATGAAAATGGCTGAATATATGGAAGGTCATATTGGTGAAGTTTACAAAGGAATGATAAGTACTGTTACTAATTATGGAATTTATGTAGAACTTCCTAATTTAGTAGAAGGACTTATTAAAATAGATGATTTGAGTGATGATTATTATTTCTATGATGAAAGTACTTTTAGCTTAATTGGTAAAAAAACCAAAAAAAGATATGTTCTTGGAAATAGTATAGAAATTATTGTCGATAGTACAGAAAAAGAAAAAGGGCTTATAAATTTTAAACTATATAGTAAAAAAGGTGAGAAGGATGGAAATAAACAACAGAAAAGCTAAACATAATTATCAAATCTTTGAAACTATTGAAGCTGGTATAGTTTTAACGGGAACGGAAATTAAGTCTATAAGGGATGGTAGAGCCAATATTAAAGATAGTTATGCGACTATAAAAAATGATGAAGCGTTTCTTATAAATATGCATATTAGTAGTTATGAGAATGGAAATATATTTAATCATGAAGAGACTAGAACTAGGAAACTTTTATTTCATAAAAAAGAAATTTTTAAACTTCGTGATAAGATTAGACTTGAGGGTTATACTTTAGTTCCTTTAAAAATATATTTAAAAGATGGTTTAGCAAAAGTTATGATTGGTGTTTGTAAAGGTAAAAAAGATTATGATAAAAGAGAAGATATTAAGAAAAGAGATATTGAAAGAGATATTAGAAGTAGATTAAAAAAGTAATTTGTAAAATAAACAGATATATGTTACAATATAGCTGTTTAAAAAGGGCTCGTTTTGGTTTCGACAGAAATATGGAAATTTAAACTGCAAGTCGGAGGGACACGTTAAGTCCAAACTTAAATATAACTGGAAACAGAAATAATTTAGTACCTACATTTGCCTAAACTGGCTTGGTACACTTCTTTAATCTTTTAGCTCACGAGAGATTTTAGAGGTTCGCTTTAGTGAGATATATCATTATTTTGCCTAAGAATAGTGATGAATTTTATAGGCTTACTAATAAGATAGTTGTTAGTTACTAATTCTTGTTAGGAAATTTAATAACTAACTAAACTTGTAGATGTTTTCTTCGAAGTATTTCTGGACAGGAGTTCAATTCTCCTCGGGTCCACCATATGTAAGTTAGTCGGCAGACTTTATATATAAAAGGTTAATTTCGGTTAACCTTTATTATTTATATAATTAATGAATTTAAGGTGATGATATGCAAGTATTTAGAGTATGCGATAAGGAAGAAATAGATAAGATACTTGGTGGAGTAGATTTTAGATATATTGGTGCTCCTGGGGAAATTTATAAGAGAGAACCTGGAGAAGTTGTTGTCAATAATCATTTTTATGAAGAAAATGAAATGTACATGCATTTTTTTCCAAAGTTTGGTGATTTATTTTATATAAATTTAGAAGAAGGAAAATATATTTGTATATATGATATTCCTGAAGAAATCCTAAATGAAAGTATTGGATATGGTGAATATAAAGATTTGTTTACTTATAGTCTATCGCGCAAAGTACCTGAGTATTGTATTAATAGTAAAAAACTTAAATTTGAATATATTGAACAAATTTCTTTAATAACTCATTATATTGATTATATGGATTTTTTGAGTGAAGAACCACTTGATGAATTTTATGAACCAATATATATCAAGAATGCTGGAAAACATATTTTTTAATATTTTAAATTTAAAAAAAATATAAAAAAGTTTGAATTTAATTTTTAATAATAGTGTGTATAATTTTTTATTAATTCCTCACAATATTTATTAAGGAGGGATTTTATGAAAAAATTAGTTTGTTTTTTACTTGCTTTATTTGTACTAACAGGCTGTGGAAATATGAATAATACACCAACTAAGAAAGTAGAATCTTTGTTAAATAAATATCAGTCTAATGATAATGAAGTTATTTCTGATTTAGATGATGTTTTATTACTTGATACTGATTTAACAGAAAATGAGAGAAATGATTATCGTGAGTTTATGAAAAAGCATTATCAGGATATGACTTATAAGATTAAGAATGAAAAAATTGATGGTGATTCAGCAACTGTGGATGCTGAAATAACTGTTCGTAGTTATGCAAACGCAGTAAATAGTGCAAACAACTATAGACTTTCAAATGCGGACGAGTTTGATGAAGATAATACTTTTGCATCTTATAGACTTGGTAAACTTAGAAGTGTTAAGGATACTGAAACTTATACAATTGTTTTCCATTTAACTAAAGTTAATGATGAATGGCAAGTTGATCCTATTACTTCAGAAGATGAAAGCAAGTTAAATGGTCTTTATGGTGTTAACGACTTAAATAATACAATTAGTAGTACTAATAATGGTGTTAACAATACGGCTACTACTAATGATACTAATAATAATGACACTAGTAATACAGATAATAATAATGTAAATAGTACAAATAATAATGTAAATGAAGAGTGATGAAAATCACTTTTTATTGATGTGTTTGGAAGTCATAATATGTCCATTTTTTGTATATAATTTTTTAGGTGATTTACTTTGAAGAAAATTTTATTTTTATTAATATTATTAATGCCTTTTAATGTATTTGCTTATGGGTCTAGTGCAAAATCAGCAATACTTATGGATATGGATAGTCATAGGATAATTTATGGCAAGGATATAAATTATGTTCAAAGTGTTGCTTCTATTTCTAAGGTTATGACGGCAATATGTGTTATTGAAAATACGGATATTGAAAAAACCATTACGGTTGGTGATGAAGTTTTAAAGTCTTATGGTTCTGGGGTATATGTTCAAATTGGAGAAAAATTAAAAATTAAAGATTTACTTTATGGTTTGATGATGCGAAGTGGTAATGATGCTGCTTTGGTACTTGCTAAAAATACTAGTGGTGATGTAAATAGTTTTGTTGAACTTATGAATCAAATGGCTTTGAAAATTGGAATGAAAAATACTACTTTTAATAATCCTAGTGGACTTGATGAACAAGATGGTGGTAATTTATCATCGGCTTATGATATGGCGTTACTTATGAGTTATGCCATGAAAAATAAAGATTTTAAAAAAATTGTTAGTACTAAAGAGTATACTTTAAAAACTAATAAAAATGTTTATAAATGGCATAATAAGAATAAGCTTTTATACTCTTATAAATATCTTATTGGTGGAAAGACTGGCTATACTAAAATAGCGAAGAGAACTTTAGTTACTTCAGCTTCTAAAGATGGGCTTAATTTAGTGGTGGTGACGATTAACGATGGAAATGATTGGAAGGATCATACTACTTTATTTGAAGAAGCTTTTAATAAATATCATAATTATAATTTACTTAAGAAGGGTAATATTTATATAATAGGTGAAAATTATTATAAGAATAATAAGTTATATATTAAAAATAATGTTAGTTATCCGTTGACTTTAGATGAGGAAAATATTTTAAAGATTAAATATGAAATTAATAAAAAGAGAAAATATAAAAATAATGATAACGTTGGTAAAGTAAAATTATATTTGGGTGATTCAGTAGTTAGAGAAGAAAATATTTATGTTAAGGTAAAATCATGATTAATAAGTTATGGACGTTTTTAATTATTACTGGATCATTTTACCTAATTATTAATGGGAGATTTGATATTTTAAATAAGCAAATTTTAAATAGTGGAAAAGTTACTTTAGATTTAATTTTACAAATTTTTCCTTTAATTTCTCTTTGGCTTGGTATTATGAATATAGCTAAAAAGTCTCTTCTTTTAGATAAAATTTCTAAATTTATAGAACCTTTTTTAGTTAAATTGTTTCCAGAAATACCAAAAGGACATGAATCACTTGGATATATATCTTCTAATATAATTGCGAATGTTTTTGGTCTTGGTAATGCATCTACGCCTTTTGGAATTAAAGCTATGCAGTCAATGCAGAAGCTTAATAAAGATAAGGCGGTGGCAAGTAGAAGTATGATAACTTTTTTAGTTATGAATACTTGTGGTATTACGATTATTCCAACGACAATTATATCGCTTAGAATGCTTCACAATAGTAAGAATCCTTCTAGTATAATTTTGCCTTGCATGATTGTTAGTTTTATATCTTTATCTTTTGGCCTTTTGATTGATAGATTATGGGCGAAGAAATGAGTAATTTATTTATTCCTTTAATTGTTATTTTTATAATTATATATGGAGTTTTTAAAAAAGTAAATATTTATGATAGTTTTATAGAAGGGGCTAAAGAGGGAATCCCGATGATTAAAAATATGTTTCCTTCATTACTTGCAATGATTTTAGCTGTTAATATTTTTAAAAATAGTGAAATTATTGATTTTGTTTTTTCGTTTTTGAAACCTTTATTTTTGTTTTTGAAAATTCCTTTTGAAGTTTTACCTATTGCCATTATGAGACCACTTTCGGGAAGTTTTGGTCTAGCACTTCTTAATAATATATATAGTATATATGGACCTGATAGTTTTGTAAGTGTTTTGTCTTCGGTTATACAAGGTTCTAGTGATACTACTATCTATATAATAACTTTATATTTTGGAACTATAGGTATTAGAAAAATTAGGTATTCTCTTTGGGTGGGGCTTCTTGCGGATTTGTTTATGGTTATAGTTAGTTTGATTTTAGTACCATTTTTATTTTGACATTATAGTTTTCATAAAGTATAATCTAATTGGTGATTTTCATGGAAAGACTTCAAAAAATTATTGCGAATAGTGGATATTGTTCTAGGCGAAAAGCCGAAGAATTAATAACTCGTGGTGAAGTTTTGGTTAACGGTAAAGTAGTTACTAGTTTAGGGACTAAGGCTAGTTATAGTGATCAAATTACTGTTTCTGGGCATAATTTAAAGCTTGAAAATAAAGAATATATTTTACTTTATAAACCTAGAGGGGTTGTTACAACTACTAGTGATGAGAAGGGCAGAAAGACGGTAATTGATTTAGTGGATACAACTAATAGGTTATATCCAGTTGGTAGGCTTGATTATGATACTAGTGGGCTTCTTCTTTTGACTAATGATGGTGAGCTTGCAAATTTACTTATTCATCCTAGAAATAATGTTGATAAGGTTTATGTGGCTAAGGTTGAAGGAATAGTGAAAGTGGAACTTATAAAAAAAATGTGTTCTGGTGTAGTAATAGATGGTAAAAAAACTGCAAGAGCCAAGGCGAAAATAAAAAAAATTGATAAAAAAAAGAATTTTTCTTTAATTGAACTTACAATACATGAAGGAAAAAATCATCAGGTTAAAAAAATGTTTGAAGCAATTGGTTATAAAGTTATAAAATTAAAAAGAGAAAAATTTGGACCATTAAATTTAAATGGATTAAAATCTGGAGAATATAGGCATTTAACAATTAAAGAGGTTAAAACTCTTTATTCGTTATTTAAGTAGTATGACAAGCAATTGTAAAAAGCAATTGCTTTTTGTTTTGTTTTATTGTTCTTAGATTAGCTTTTATATATAATAAATTTTATAGGAGGATGCTTAATGAAAAACAAATTTTTAATTTTAATGCTTGTTTTTTGTGTTTTATTTATGAATTTAGGAAAAGTTTTAGCTGAAGGGATTATTGATGTTAATGCTAAGTTTATCGAGTATATTGACGATATCGATTATAGTATTTCTGATACCGATGGTAAAATTACTATTTCATTGACTAATCCGACCTATGGCTATTATACTATGGAATTTAATGAAACTAATGATACCATTACTTATGTTAATACTAGGGATGTTTCTTCGGTAAGTGATGTGGAGAAGATATATTATGCTTCAGTAGATGACTATTTTATTACAGCTATGATTCTTACTTTATTTGACGTTTATAATGTAGATTTGGATAGTTTACCTGAAGATATTGATTATGAGGCAATGGGTATTACTTATCAGCACGGTGATGAAATTGTTTATGAGTCTGATGGATTAAGTATTAGAGTGTCACCGTTTACTTCAATTTCATTTAATTTAACTGAATTTGATAATTATACAAAAAATTTTCAGGGTGATGTTGATAATTCAGAAAAAATTGCGCAAATGCTTACTTTTATGAAGGCATTTTCAAATCCGATGACAGAATCTATTTTATCAAATGACTTTGTTAATGACGTTGATGGTGCTTTTGATAATGTTGATGATTTTGAAATTGAAGATGCTGAGCCGGATAGTAATATGGCAGAAATTTCTAATATATCTCAAAAGGTTAAAGTACCGCCAACATCAGCAAGTGCTCAATATATTATGTTAGGTATTTTCGCTTTTGCCGTTGCTGTTGGTATGAGTATATATGTAGTTTTTTTGAAAAAATAAAATTGCATAATAAAAAAACTATATCAAATAGTTTTTTTATTCTTCAGCAGTAATTGCTTCAGTTGGGCAATTTTCAGCAGCAGTTTTTACATCAGCGTTTATTTCATTTTTTACTGATTTAGCTAGACCATCATCATCAAATTCAAATACATCTGGCGCTATAGCGGTACATGCTCCACATCCGATGCATTTATCTTTATCTACTTCAACTTTTGCCATTTTAATTCCTCCTATATAAAATTATAAATAAATAATATGTAAAAAGCAAGTGGGTATCTTTAAAAAAAAATTAAATTATGGTATTATTATTATAGGAGGCGGTACTTATGGCGTCAAGAATGGAGAGATATAGAGATAAAGCGGTAAAATCGTCAAGATCTAGTCGTAATAAAAATTTATATAATACTATATATTCTTATGATAAGTATAGCAATATTGAGGGTATTGCTTCTATAGATAAATCCAATGAAATAGATATTTCTAAAGTCAAAGAGATGATTGATAGTAGAGAAAAATATCAAAATGAAAGAAAGTATCGTAAATCTACAAGTGAAAGTTATGAGGATTTACCTGTAGTTAGAAGTCATTATAAAGAAGATACTGAACGCAATTATGACATTATGGATGTTTTAAAGACCGCCAAAGAAAATAAGGAACCTGATAATAAGGAAAGAGTTTTAAATGATACTAATTATGATGTTTTAAAAAAGCTTAATTTAAAAGCTAAATTTGAACCAGATGAATATGAGGAAGATGATTTAAAAGAACTTATCGAAACTATTGCCAATACGAGTATGCTTAATAAGGTTGATGATGGTGAAATGGCTTTAGATATGTTTAAAGATTTAGCTTCTGATGATACTAAAGTTGGCGATGTTAAGGATATAAAAGAGTTTACGTCGTTAGAAAAGACTATGGATGACTCGTTTTTTACTGGTGGGTTAAAATTAAAAAAAGCTGATTTTGTTAGCGGAAGTAAGAAGAAGGGGTCGACTTTTAAAACTATATTTGTGACGTTTTTAATTTTAGCTTTTATAACTGGTGTTATATGTTTGGTCCTTTATTACTTTAATATCATTTAAACTTTTGAAAAGAGTAATGAGTGGTATAACTAAACATGTGAAGTAAATTACGTAAAGTAGTGGTCCTGTAAAAAATTTTTCCCCGGCTTCATGAGTTATGAGCATTATATTACTAATAATTAATATGATTAGGCAAATAAATGTAATAACATATTTATTTGTTTTTTTGTTTAATGTAAATGTTTCAATAGTTATTTCTTTTATGTAATAAACAATTAGTGTCATTTGAATAAATAATGAAAATAGGGCTTCTATGGACAAGATGCTTTCAATCCTATCAAATATTCCAAGTATGTTTACTCTTTTTAAAATTTGAAAAGCTGGATATTCATATAAGGTGGATAAATCTATTCCAAATACACATACAGTTGTAAAGGCAATTTGAACTAGGTTTAAACAGGCTATTACGTAAAGTAAAAGGTTTTTTTTGGATGAGTAATTTATAACTTGATTTTTGGGAATTATACTTAAGAAAAATAGTTTGGTAATATTTATTCCAGTAAATATTATTGAACAGGTAAATATGCTTTCTAGACTATTTTCAAGAATCGGTTTTACATTGCTGATATCTATATTTCCGGTAAGGCCTAATATAATTAAAATGTTAATGAAAATGGAGATGTAAAATAGCATTAGACTTACTTTTCCTATAACGTGTATGCCTTTAGATATGGCATATCCAACAGGGATTATAAAGGCAAAGCTTATTATCCATGGGCTGGTTTTATATAAGAATAGGGAATTTGCAAAATGCACTAAGATCCAAAATGTACAGATTACAATGGTTAAACTTCCTAACATTATTAGCATGTTTAATATATTACCAAAATTTTTCCACAATTTCTGGTTTAGAGTAATTAGATTTTCACTCGGGTATTTTTGCTTTAAATATTCGTATATTCCAAATGGAATAAGTCCTATTAGGCTGCCAATTATTATGCTGATCCAGGCATCTTGTTTTATATTATAAAGTATGGTGGCAAGGGTCAGTTCTGGAAAACCAGCTCTAATTATAAACCATATGATGGCATTATATTCTAGCGAGTTTATTTTTTTCATTCTTCATCATCCTTTAGTACTTTAGTAAGGGAGCCTGTAGATACTATTTCAGTATCGGTATGAACGGTAATTTTGAACTTTTGGAAATATTTATCGTTCCAGTTGTTTTTTATTTTTTGCCATTTTTTAGGATAGTTTTTATATATCATATTTCCAAAGCCAAAAATGTCGCTTTTATAATTTTCTTGTATTTCTTTAATTAATTTTTCTAAATCTTTTTTCATCTTTTTGTTCCATGCTTTAGCAATTTTTTCAATTTCTTTATCACTATTTAAGTTAGTGTTTCCATTAATTTCATATATGGTTCCTTTACCTTTTACATATATATCTGCACTATTAGCGCTTTTAAGTTTTATTTTTGTTTTTAAGGTATTTGAAAATATATTGATATAATTATCTTTATATTTAATTGTGTATATTAATTCTTTAGCTTCATTATTAATGATGTAAATTGATTCTGTTTGTTTTCTAGTTGTTGTTCCTATTAATTTATCTTTTTTATAAATTGCTAATGGTCCTAGACTTAAATAAGTTTTAGGTTCGGCTGTTTCTACATTTTCTTTTCCACTTCCTTTTTCGATGTCACCATTTATTTTGATGGTTTGCATGATTGGTTCATATCCAGTTTCGAGAACTCTACCTATAAAGTTACTATAGGAGGCGGTATCACCAATTGATCTGGAATTTTTGTTGGCTTCAATTAAAGAAGCGATACTTTGAGAAGGAAATGATTCTAGTGGAGATATTATTTTTAAAATGTCACTCGCTTTATTTTCATTTACTTGCATAAGATAAAATCTGTTTCTGGTTTGTGGATGTCTAATTAACCAGTCAGCGACTTTTAGGAAGCCTTCTTTTCCGATGTCTTCAGAAATAATAACGACGTTTACGTGACTAAAATAAAGATGTTTTGGACTTTTTTTATCAATTGTTTTAATAGTTTCGGCAATACTTTTACCAGTACCTTTATATACTGTTGTTTGAGCTTCACCTTCTTTACTGGTAGTTTGGGGTTTTTGGGAATTGGCTATTAATATAGCAGTTTCATATTTATCATCTTTTTTATCAATGGCAATAGCTGTGACAATAGATAATTTATTTAATTCGGCATAATCTTTACATCCGCAAAGAGATAGGGATAATATTATTAATATAAGTAATTTTTTTTTCATTTTTTGCCTCCTTGTTTTGTGAGGTTTTCATTACTAACATATCTCGGCCTTTTAAATAGGGATGGTGTAGCGGCTTTGATAATGGCATCTTTGTTTGCTTCTTTATCAAATGGAGCAAGTGGTGATAGAAAACTTGTGTCTAGATTTTCTAAAGAGGCAATTTTAGTTATCCATATTAGGGCCATTGATAAGATTCCAACAACGCCTAGTAAACTTGAGGCAATTATGAATAAAAATCTCCAAAATCTGATTCCGTTTATGAAATCGTTATCTTGAAAAATAAGGCTACATATTGATGTGATAGCGACAATAATGATCGTGATGGGTGAGACGATTGTAGCGTCAACTGCGGCTTGTCCTAATACTAAAGCTCCAACGATACTCATTGCTGTGCTCATGTTGGTTGGGCTTTTTAAATCACTTTCTCTTAAGATTTCAAAGACAGTCATAAATAGTATTATTTCGAAAAAGGTTGGGAAGGGTACGCCTTCTCTTTGAATAGCAAGCGAAATTAAGAGTTTATCTGGTATGGTATTTTGATCATATGTTGCAATGGCAATATAAATGGCGGGCGTTAGTATAGTAATGATTAGAGCAAAAAATCTTAATACTCTTGTGAAAGAAATGTTGATGGCTTTTTGGTTTTGATCTTCTGATGATTTAATATAGTCTAAGAAAATTGTTGGGAGAATTAATACAAATGGGCTATTTTCTACTAAGATTATTATTTTTCCATTTAATAATTCTTGACAGGCTAAGTCTGGTCTTTCACTGCTTTTTATTTGTGGGAATATCGATTTTTGGGGTGTTAAGTAGTCTCTAATATTTCCGCTATCTAATATGCCATCTATATCAATTTTTTCTAGTCTTTTTTTAATTTGGTTGACTTTTTTTGGGTCAGCAATGCCATTTATATAGGCAATTGTAGTTCTTGTTTTAGTTCTTTTACCAAGTTTTATTTCATCAAACCAAAGGTTAGGGTCTTTAATCCTTTTTCTAATTAATCCTAAATTTTTAGAATGGCTTTCGGTGAAACTATCTTTTGAACCTCTAATTACTGGTTCACTGGTTGCTTCGGTTATGCCTCTATCTAATTCGGCTCTTGTTTCCATGATGATGGCTTCATTGTGACCATCGACGATAATAATGGTAAATCCACTTGAAAGGTAATACGGAAATTCATCAAAATTTTTAATGGTAAATAACTGGCAATTAAAAAGTTTGTTTTTTAGGATATTTAGAAGGTTATTAAATAAGTTTTTATCTTTTTCTACAAGTACAGTACTTTTGATAATAAAATCACTTATGGTACTGGTTTGAGATGAGCTTTCTAAAAATATGCATCCAACTTTGGTGCCTTTAATATCAATGATTCGGCTGTTAACATCGCCACTATCACCGTATATTTTTTTAATTTTTTCAATAACCTTTTTGGCTTTTATTTTTTCCATATTATCCCAACTTTCTTTTTTATTATGTTCCATTAATTTGATAATATGTTATAATTTTTTTGGATGTGGTATTATGAGTTTAAATGTTTTTATTATATAATTTCTTGTTTTTTAATTTGTGTTATAAGATTTGTTTGTATAAATATGATATAAAAGGAAGATGGTTTATGATGAATGTTTTATGTGAAAAGTTAGATCATTTTGGAAGAGGTATTGGAAAAGTTGATGGGAAAATTATATTTGTTCCTGATTTGCTTCCGGGTGAAGAAGCTTTAGTTAAAATAGTTTCTTCTAAAAAAAATTTTATGGTAGGAGAGGTAATAGAGTTAAAAACTAAAGCTTTAAATCGAGTTTGTTCTAAATGTTCTTATGATATGTGTGGATGCGCACTTAAAAATTTAGCTTATGAAAAAACGTTAGAATATAAAAAAGAAAAAGTAGAAGATATTTTAAGAAAATTTGGGGGTATTGATATAAGCGTTAAGGAAATAGTTCCAAGTCCAGTTGTTTATGGATACAGAAATAAAGTAACTTTAAAAGTTAAAGATGGTAGGCTCGGTTATTTTAAAAATAATTCTAATGATCTTTTAGAGATAGATGAGTGTTTGATTGCAAGTGAAAAAATTAATGAAATAATTAGGGCACTAAAAAAAGAAGATTTATCCAAGGTTAGTGAAATTATAATTAAAGACATGGATGAGGTCATGGTTATAATAAAGGGTGTGTTAAAAGTGGATAATCTTAAAAATTTAGTGGATAGTCTTTATATGAATGATAAGCTTATATATGGGAAAGAAAAAATATTTAATCATATTTTAGATTATAAGTTTTTAGTTTCAAAAGATTCATTTTTTCAAGTAAATAATCAGGTGACTTCAAAACTTTATTCTAAGGTTTTACAGTACGCCAGATTTGGTGAAGAAGTATTAGACTTATATTGTGGCACTGGAACAATAAGTTTGTTTTTAAGTAAGCAGTTTAAAAAGGTAATAGGAATTGAAGTAAATAAAGAGGCTATAGATTGTGCGAATGTTAATAAAAAACTAAATGGTATAGATAATGTAGAGTTTATTTGTGGGGATGCGAATAAGCTTGTTTCTGGGTTGAAAGCAGATGTAATTGTAGTAGATCCAGCTAGGGCTGGTTTGATGAAAAATGGCATAGATGGCATCTTAAATGTTAAACCACAACGAATAGTATATGTGTCTTGTGATCCTGTAACTTTAGCTAGGGATTTAAAGGAAATAAGTAAATTTTATGATGTTAAAGAAGTAACTTTATATGATATGTTTCCTTGGACATACCACACAGAATGTGTGTCGTTGCTTAGTCTTAAAACACTTGAAAAATAAAGAATTTTTGTTATATGTTTAATTTCTGTTTTTATAAAAAATTGTAGAATTACTATAAATTAACAAATACGTTGTTTGAGGAGTGTATGTTTCCACATACCTTTTTGATTGTATTATGGAATATGTGAGAAAGAGATAACGAATATGGGTAAAAAACTAATTGGTACAGAAAATAATATAGTCTTTTATGAAGATGAGAATAATAATATTAAAGTAGAAGTAAGATTACTTGATGAAGATGTTTGGCTAAATGTTAAGTTGTGACAAAATTTGTTTGTAATTGTTACTTTTTTATCTATTTTATTTTTTAATGTGATATACTAATGCTTGGGAGGTTATGAATATGAAATATGTTTATTCTTTTAAAGAGGGAAATAAAGATATGCGTGAGACCTTAGGTGGTAAGGGTGCGAACTTAGCAGAGATGACAAGTATAGGACTTCCTGTTCCACAAGGTTTTACTATTACTACTGAGGCTTGCCTTAAATATTATGAAGATAATAGCTCGCTTTCAGAGGAAGTAATGAGTCAAGTTAAAGAAAAACTTGCTGAATTAGAGGAAATTTCTGGCAAAAAATTAGGAGATGCGAAAAATCCTTTACTAGTATCTGTAAGATCTGGAGCTCGTGAGTCAATGCCAGGTATGATGGATACAGTCCTTAACCTTGGTATGAATGATGAGGTGGCCAAAGGTTTTTCTGAAATAACTAAAAATGAAAGATTTGTGTTTGATAGTTATAGAAGATTTATACAAATGTTTTCAGATGTTGTAAAAGGTTTTCCAAAGGACGATTTTGAACATCAATTTGACCGTATTAAAGAAGATAAAGGTGCGGTTTACGATACTGATTTAACGGCTGAAGATTTAAAAGAGGTCGTTGAAATTTATAAGAAAGAATATAAGAAGCATGCTGGAGAAGATTTTCCACAAGATCCAGAAGTTCAGTTAATGGAGGCTATTCAAGCAGTATTCCGCTCTTGGAACAATGATCGTGCGAAAACTTATAGAAAGCTTAATGATATTCCGGATACTTGGGGAACTGCAGTTAATGTTCAACAAATGGTATATGGAAATACTGGTGAGTCTTCAGGTACTGGTGTTGCTTTTACTCGTAATCCGGCTACTGGTGAGAAAAAGTTGTTTGGCGAATTTTTAATTAATGCTCAAGGTGAGGATGTTGTTGCGGGTATTCGTACTCCGGAACATATCGATAGATTAAAAGAGGTTTTACCAGATTGTTATGATGAGTTTGTTAAAATTTGCTCTATTCTAGAAGAGCATTATAAGGATATGCAAGATATGGAATTTACTATTGAAAATGGTAAGTTATTTATGCTTCAAACTCGTAATGGTAAAAGAACTGCTAGTGCAGCTTTAAAAATTGCGGTTGATTTGGTAGATGAAGGAGCTATTACTAAAGAAGAAGCATTACTTCGTGTTAATCCTCGTGATTTGGATCAATTATTGCATCCAGTGTTTGATGAGAAAGCACTTAAAGATGCGAAAATTATTGCTACTGGGTTAGCGGCTTCTCCAGGGGCAGCTACTGGGCACATTTATTTTAGTGCTGAAGATGTAAAAGAGGCTTATAATAAAGGTGTTAAAAATATTATTTTAGCGAGAATGGAGACATCACCAGAGGATATCGAGGGAATGAACCTTGCTCAAGGTATTCTTACGGCTCGTGGTGGTATGACATCACATGCAGCCGTTGTTGCTCGTGGTATGGGTACTTGCTGTGTGGCTGGATGTTCTGAAGTTGTAATTGATGAGAAGAAAAAGACTTTAACTACTAAGGATGGCAAAGTATTTAAAGAAGGGGACTATTTAAGTTTAAATGGTTCAACTGGTGCCGTTTATGGTGAGGAGGTTTCAGTAAAAGAGCCAGAAATTTCAGGTGATTTTGAAACATTTATGGCTTGGGCTGATGCTAATCGTAAGTTAAAAGTTTATACAAATGCTGATAGGCCAAAAGATGCTGTTCAAGCAAATAAGTTTGGTGCTGAAGGTATTGGACTTTGCCGTACTGAGCACATGTTCTTTGATGAAGAGAGAATATTTAACTTTAGACGTATGATTACAGCTAAAGATGTAGAAACTAGAAAAGAAGCTTTATCTAAGATATTACCTTATCAAAGAGAAGATTTTGAGGGGTTATTTACTGAGATGAATGGGAAATCTGTGACTATTCGTTTCTTGGATCCACCTCTACATGAATTCTTACCTCACGAAGATAAAGAAATTGAAGCTTTGGCACCTACTTTAAATATGAGTTTTGATGAACTTAAAGAACAAGTAAATGCTTTAAAAGAATTCAATCCAATGATGGGTCTTCGTGGATGCAGACTTTCTATACTTTATCCTGAAATTGCTGAAATGCAAACAAGAGCGGTTATTGAAGCGGCTATTAATGTATCTAAAAATGGTGTTATGGTAGAGCCTGAAATTATGATTCCGCTTGTAGGAGATAAGGCTGAACTTAAATATGTTAAAAATGTGGTTGTAGAAACTGCTGATAGCGTGCTTAAAGAAAATAATTCTAATATGAAATATAAAGTTGGAACAATGATTGAAATTCCAAGAGCAGCACTTCTTGCTGATGAAATTGCTGAAGAAGCAGAATTCTTCTCATTTGGTACAAATGATTTAACACAAATGACTTATGGCTTTTCTCGTGATGATGCTGGCAGGTTCTTATCTGAATATTATAATAAACATATTTTTGAAAATGATGTGTTTGCTACATTAGATCAAAAAGGTGTTGGAAAATTAATCCAAAATGCGGTTAAACTAGGTAGAAATGTTCGCCCTGATATTAAGCTTGGTATTTGTGGTGAACATGGAGGAGATCCTAAAACTATTGATTTTTGCCATAGAGTTGGTCTTACTTATGTTTCATGTTCTCCATTTAGAGTGCCAGGGGCTAGACTTGCTGCTGCTCAAGCGGCCATAAAGTCGAGCCAAAAATAGAGCGATAAGTCGTTCCAATAAAAAT
>CAMOSR010000015.1 GCA_946625165.1 uncultured Bacillota bacterium | reverse complement strand
CTCTTTGAAATCTTCTGACGAATTTTTCATCTTCAGCTAAATCACCTCTAAGTATTTTAACGGCTACTTTTCTATTTAAAATGGTATCTAAAGCTAGATAAACATTAGCCATTCCACCTTCACCAATTGATCTAATTATTTCGTAACGTTCATTTATCATCTGTCCCCTTGTTATCATTCGTTATCCTCCTTTTTTAGGTAAGCTACTGAAATATTGTCAGTTCCTCCTCTATTATTGGCTTTATTTATAAGTTTTTGTAATTTATCATCTACTGATAAATCGCTATCTAAAACTAATTCTATTTGCTCGTCGTCTAACATGTTAGTAAGACCATCACTACATAAAAATATTCCTTCAATATCTCTTTCAACGTCAAAGACATCCATTTCTACAGTTATATTGGCTCCCAGGGCTCTCATCAAAACGTTTTTTCGTGGATGGTTTTTTGCTTCTTCTTTGGTAAGCTCGCCGGACTTTACAAGCAAATTTACTAAAGTATGATCATTAGTAATCTTATATAATTTTTTATCTTTAATTGCGTATCCCGAAGAGTCTCCGATGTTGCCGTATAACAAGAATTCTTTCGTAAGTAAGGCCATAACTAAAGTAGTTCCCATACCAAGGCTTTCAGGATTATCTTCGGTATATTTATATAGAAGCATGTTAGCTTCACTAACTATTTCTTTTAAAAAGTTTATAGCATCTTCTCTATTACCCACAGTAGATGTATCCGTAAATCTTTTCCCAATATGAGTAATAGCAATAGATGAAGCTATCTCTCCGCCTTTATGGCCACCCATACCGTCAGCAACAGCAAGTAATATTTCACCTCCGCCATTTTTAACGATAGTGACGCTGTCTTCATTATGGTCTCTAACTTTTCCAGGATCAGTTAGATATGAATATTCCATTATATTTCCTCCTTGTAATTTGATCTCAATTGTCCGCAAGCTGCTTCTACTTCACTACCAAACTCTCGTCTTACGGTTACATTTATTTTGTTTTTCTTTAAAATATCATAAAATTTCATAACTACTTTGCTATCTGATTTTTTAAATTCTATATGGCTAGTTTCATTATATGGAATTAAATTAACGTAGCAGTTAAGTCCTTTTAAAAGATGTGAAAGTTCTATAGCATATTTTTCTTTATCATTAATATCTTTTAACATAATGTATTCGAATGTTACTTTTCGGTTATTTGCTTTTAAATAATCCTTTACTGCATCTATAACTTCTTTTAAAGGGTAAGCTTTATTAATGTTCATTATTTTACTTCTAAGTTCATCGTTTGGAGCGTGCATTGAAATAGCTAAGTTTACTTGTTTTTTTTCTTTAGTGAACTCTTTTATCTTAGGTACAATGCCGCATGTTGAAACTGTTATATGTCTAGCCCCAATAGCTATCCCATTATCATCATTAATAATATCTATAAATTTCATGACGTTATCGTAGTTGTCAAATGGCTCACCGATACCCATTAAAACAACATGTGATATTCTTATTTTTAAGTTTTCTTCGACTAATAGTATTTGAGTTACCATTTCATCGACACTTAGATTTCTTCTTTTTTTAAGCCTTCCACTCTCACAAAAGGCACAACCCATATTGCATCCAACCTGGGTTGACACGCATAAGCTGTTGCCATAATCATGGTTCATCAAAACGGCTTCTATTTTTTCGCCGTCTTTTAAATTAAATAGGTATTTATGAACATCTTTACCATTTTGAACTTTTACTATTTCTGGTTTATCAATTGTAAAGTCTTTTTTTAACTTTTCTATAATTTCTTTTTTAATATTGGTCATTTCATCAAATGAATTTACTCTTTTTTTATAAAGCCAGTCATATGTTTGAAGGGCTTTAAATTTCTTTTCACCAATGCTTTCAAAATAATTTTCTAAATCTTTTCTTGATAAACTATATATGTTCATATTTCCCACCTTAATTAATTATATCAAAAAATGATAAAAAAAAACAGGATATGTCCTGTTTTTTAGTCAATATATTGCATTACTATACATATGATAAAGAAAATTACTCCTAGAACGGCGGTCAATCTTGTTATAAAAAGTTCGCCACCTCTTTCTTTTCTATGAGCAAATAGTTCATCGTTACCACCTAAGATACTGCTTGATGGGCTTACAGCTTTACCACTTTGTAAGAGCACGATAGCGATTAATAAAATTGACACAATAATTAATAATATTTTCATGGTATCCCTCCGACTTCTAATAATTTATCATAAATAAGCTAAAAAATCAACTATATTTATAGTTTATAGCTGATTTAATCTTCTTTTACGTGAATTAATCCTTGTTTTATTTCTTCTAGTGCTTTTCCAATATTCTTAGCTGACTTATATTCGTTTTCTTTTATTTGATAGTGTTCAGTTTCTTCCATTTCTTTGGCTCTTTTTGCGGCCAGATTAACTAATAAGTATTTTGAACTAACTTTTTGTAAAAGCGAATCGATTGATGGATATAACATTTTACCACGCTCCCTTACATTAGAATTATATAGCTTTTAATTTATAAAAACAACAAATTATCTAATATTTGACATTATTTAACGTTTTTAATGGAAAAGAAGCCTTTGCAGATGTGAACCTTAAATAATAGATATTAATGGGTTCATTTCATGCTTGACTTCTCTTTTTTCTATTTATTAATGTTTAAATCTTCGAAATATCTACTGAAATCGTACTCTGAATCATTATATGTATCACTATACTGTTCAATATTGTTAAGAATATCTTTAATATTTCCTCCATTAGAACTTGTGGCAGCAACTATGCCCATAAAAATACTGGCAAAAAATACTACAAGAATTATAAATCCGCAACCAATACCACCTGCTGAAATTCCGATAACAGCACCATTGCTTAACCCTGTTTGACTAGTTGCAAATTCTTCTTCGCCTATCCATCTTCTATACATGTTAACCATTGTTAACTGCATGTATGGTATTACCCAAATTAATAGAATTCCGCATGTTATAAGTGATAGTAATAACCATCCAATAAAACTTAATGTAACGCCATAATACTCAACTCTATGGCCTTTGACAATTTCTAACGATTTTTTAACTGTATCTGTGAAGCTTAAATTTTCTTGGTGATCAATGTCAGCTAAAATCATTGAGAATGTTCCAATTGCTGGGCTATAATAAACAAGGGCAACAATAAGGGCAATTATTGCTAAAAATCCTAATATTGGAATTATTGTTAATAAACCTGCAACGAACCCAACTGCACCACAGATTACTGTTAATAAGAGTATATAACCAATTTCTTTAATATGTTCAAATGGCAATTTAAATATTTCAGCAAAAGTTACTTCTTTTCCGCGAGTAGTTTTAAAGCATGCAGCTATCAAGCCAAAGCTAAATACTATTCCTACTAACATAGTGATAATTTCTGAAATAAATGAAGTAATTTTCACGTTATATTCAATAGAATTTGTGGTAATATTACCATTAGCAGTTCCACCACTGATAGCTCCTATGATACCGCATATAACTAGGTATACGGCTACCGCACCTATTAATGATCCTTTAACTTTGCTTTTTGCATCAGCTTTCATAGTTTTTCTAATTCCGCCTTGATTACTTGTAGAGTTAGCATTTTTTGAAGAATTTACTAGTTGCTCTTTCGTTTGTGATAATGGCTCTCCGCATCTAGTACAAAACTTAGATTCTTCTTCATTTTTGTTTCCACATTTCGTGCAAACCATACATCTCACCTTCCTTTATTTATTACAATAAAAGTATATCATTATTTTTTTAATACATCAATTGTTATTTTCTAAATTATTTTTTTTAAGCCTTCTAGCACTTTAAACATGGCGTAAGTATCTTGCTGACAGTATTCTACTAATTTTTGGTATTTATGCTTATAATCTAATTTATTTAATTTAGGAAACTTGGCATAGGTTACCATGGCTTCGACACCGTTAGCAACTTCCATTCCTTGATATGTTAAATTAGAGAAAACTGGCAAGACTTTTTTAATCGAATAAGATCCATCCATCGAAGGGTTATAGTAGTTTATCATTTTAGCTTCTTGTTTATCATATCCTAATTCTTCGTACATTTTGCTTCGTGTTTTTACAACGTTCATCAAATCGAATATCTGAGAGTTTATCTTTAATAATTTTTCTTTATATTCTGGGAATATTTCTGAAAGTTCTTTGATTCTTGTCTTTTCAAACGAATCATTATATACGAGAACTGTACCATCTTTTATTAGATCACACATCATTTTAATTAATTCTTTTCTATGGTCTAAATGGTCGGGAGCTAAATAACCGTAGTGGTCTTTTTCTTTATCACATTTTCCCGGCTTTCTTTCAATGTGGAGTGAAAATTGAAATACTGACTGGGTATATGGCTTTTCCCCTTTGAATCTTGGCAGTGGGCAAGGAAATGTTTCAAAATCTAAATGATATATTGGGTATGTTATTTGGTTGATGCCGTCAGTTATCTTTTGCTTGTTTATATAAGGTGTGTTGGTTTCTAAAGCTTTTCTTTGAATTTTATTTTTTTCTCTAGTTAGATATGTTTCATCAATATCGAGCATACTTACTTTACCGTTATTTATAAGATCAAATACTGTATATTTGGCATTTCCTTTTTTAAAGCCATGGTGATTATCCATATAACTTAGTATAGAATGTTTTTTAGGCAGTATGTTCCAGCAGATTTTGCAGTATTTACATTTGGTGACTTTCTTATGTTCACAGTATTCTCCAAGGGGAATTGGTTCAGCATGAAGATCGTTGATATATCCTTCGATTGTTTTGACATCTAATCTTATTTTATCCATCATTTTTTGGGTAACACTAGTCATATCAATAAATGATATTATGTCTTCTCCATTTATTTCATTATATTTTGGCTTTTCTTTTTCATATGTTCCGTCAAAGATATATTTACTATTTAATGTAGCTAAGTAATAATTGGCTTTTCTTTTATCTTTGCTTTGTTTTAAGTCGTTTTCTATTATAAACCTCTGAACAGCTAGGTCGTAAACGTAATGCCCGGGGCCTGTGAACTTATCAAATAGTTTGGCTTTTTCTTTTTCATATGTTTCTATAGGCATATAATCTTCAATATTTAAGTTTAAGTCCTCTAAAAGTCTATATATACCTTTTTGATCTTTTTTAAATATAGAGTGCTCCTTAGTACCAAGAGTTATATATTTTTTTGTTGTTGTAGCTTTAACTTCTATTATGTTAAAGCCGTCCTTTGTTTCATTATATATATCAACATAGCATATATATCTTATGTTGTTTATTAGGCAGTCGAAACTTTCTTGATTATATGTGGTTTTGGAAAATCTAAAAGTTCCATTAAAATATTTAGGGGCCAAGTGCCCAGCTAAAAGTTCTACTTCATTATAGTAAGGGAGCATAGTCTCTAGGTGTTCATTTTTAACGTCAATTAAGTCGTTTCCGTTTTCATCAAACATACTACCTAGTAATTCAGCTATTTTATAAGCTTCTTCTTCTTTTTTATATTCCTCGATACTGACAATACTGTCTAATTTTTCTTTTTTGATGTCGTCTAAGCTCACATATCTTGGACATCTTATATAATTTATAAATTTGGTTTTAGTTATGGCCATACTTCATTCTCCTATTTATCTTTATATTTGTTGTCTTTTTAATTATACTATTTTTGAAAAGAAAAGAATAGCTCAATTGAACTATTCTGGGAAAACTTCTTTTAAATTATTGTTGATAACCTTTATATTTCTACCTGGGTCATTTGATAGAAGTCTATATAACTTAGGGTAATTTTTAATAGTTTCTAATATTTGAAGGTCTTTTTTAGCGAGTTTTATCTGATAGTCTTCATCCTCGCTTACAGCTGATACTTCTCTACCTAATATCCTATCGGCTGAAATATTTAACTTATCTAGAATTTTAACAAATACATTCCATCTTGGTGTGCGCTTGTCTGATTCATATTGTGAAATTTCGGCTGGTTTAACGCCAATTTGTCTAGCAAGTTCAGATTGTGTTAATCTGGCATTTAGCCTTGCTTCTTTTAACCTTTGACCCATCATATAATCACAGTTACCCTTTCATTAACTAGATTATAACAAGCTTTAATTTTTTATACATCAAAGTTAACTTTTCGTTACTAAGGGATTGAAATTAACTATCGGTTAATATATAATTGAAGTAGGAGGAATCGTATGAATAATTTAATAAAAATCAGAAAAAAATATAACTATACTTGTACTTATATGGCTGAACAGTTAAAAATTAGTAAGCCTTTTTACTGGCAAATAGAGAATAGGAAAAGAAGGTTATCTTATGAAATGGCTGTTAGAATTGCTAAGATTTTTAATAAGAAACCTGATGATATATTTTATACTGATTTTAAATAATTAATTTTTTATATTTAAAAAAGCAGAATTTTAGTTTTCTGCTTTTTTGCTTGACAAAAATGTAACTTTGTCGGCGATAACTTCTGTTAGGTATTTCATCCCGTCTTCGGTCTCATAGTTATATGTTTGTAGCCTTCCACGTATACCGACTAAGTCGCCTTTTTTACAATACTCTACTGTATTTTGTGCAATTATTTGCCATAGTTTGCAGCTGATGAAATCTGTTTCATACTCTCCTTCTGAATTTTTGTATGATCTTGGAACGGCTAAAACCATTCGCGCTACTTTTTTGCCGGTTTCTGTTTGATATAGTTCGGGATCTCCGGCCAATCGACCAACTAATACTACTTGATTTAACATATATTTTCTCCTTTCGGGGAGTTAATATACTACGGTTTTTTTAGATGTGCAAATGAATAATTTGCATGTTTTCAAAAGTTTTTTTGGTGTCAATTTGACAATTTGCATAGTGCAATTTTGATAAATTAGTGATATATATAGAAAACAAAAATAAAAAAGTGAAGTTTTTAACATTTTAACTCAACTTCAACTTTTTTTGGTTGTCCGTTATTATAATCTATGGTTATTCTTGAAAGTGTAGAATGTTTGCTGCATTTTTCTAAACCGCTCAAATCATAATTTTCACCTTGGTTATTAGCGTTTCTTAGCATATCTAAAGTAATGACATAAGTTGATGTGCTGTCATTAGTACTCTGATATTTTTCAAAATAGTCAATACTGGCTGTTTTTATTTTGTTTTTTAAAACGCTATCTGCCTTGTTTTTCATCGTAAAGTAATATCCTAATGTGATTATAATTATTAGAAATAATATTATAAGTACTGCTTTTGTCTTCATTTAGTATACCTCCTAAAAATAGTTTTTAAGTAGTTGATTTAATTCTATGGCATATTCCATTGGAAGATTTTCTCTAAATTCGTCAATAAATCCAATAATTAGTAGTTCTTTTGCTTTTTCCTCGTCGAGTCCTCTACTCATTAGATAGAATAGTTTTTCTTCATCTAATTTTGAAACTGTAGCTTCATGTTCTAGATATGATGAGTTATTCTCGACAATATTTTTTGGAATTGTATCACTTTTTGATTTATCGTCTAATATTATTGTATCACATTTTATAATGCTTTTAGAGTTCTTTGCGGCTTTATTTATTCTAACTGTTCCTCTATAGTTTGACACGCCACCATTTGCGGCAATTGATTTGCTAATAATTTTACTTGTCGTATTTGGGGCCAAATGAATCATCTTAGCTCCAGCATCTTGTATTTGTCCTTTAGATGCCACGGCAATCGATATGCAGCTGCCTTTAGCGTGTTTTCCTTTTAAGATGCATGATGGGTATTTCATGTTTGTTTTAGAACCGATATTGCCGTCAATCCATTCCATAGTTCCGCCTTCATCCACTATTGCTCTTTTGGTTACTAAGTTATATATGTTATCGGCCCAGTTTTGGATGGTTGTGTACCTGCAGCTTGAGTTTTTGCCAACAAATATTTCAACAACAGCGGCATGAAGGCCATTTACAGTATGGTAAACAGCTGTACAGCCTTCCATGTAGTGAACATGGCTATCATCATCAACTATAATTAGTGTTCTTTCAAACTGTCCCATGTTTTTGGAGTCTATTCTAAAATAACTTTGAAGTGGTCTTTCGACAGTTACATGAGGAGGCACATATATAAAAGTTCCTCCACTCCATACAGCTCCATTTAAAGCGGTATATTTATTTTCATCGTATTTTACTAGTTTGTTAAAGTACTTTTTAAATATTTCTGGATGTTTTTTTAAAGCGTCGTCGGTACTGCAGAAAATGACACCTTTATCTTCTAATTCCTTAATCATATTGTGGTAGACTACTTCACTTTCATACTGAGCTCCAATACCTCCTAGATATTTTTTTTCAGCATCTATTAAGCCCAAATCTTCAAATGTGTCTTTAATTGGGCAGGCAACTTTATCCCAGCTATTTTCTGTTTTATCAGAAACTTTTTTATAGTAATTGATTAAATTGAAATCTATTTTTAACTCTGGGCCAAAGTTTGGATTTGGGGTTTCAATGAAGGCATTATAAGATTTTAATCTGAAATCTGTCATCCATTTTGGTTCTTTTTTTAATTCTGATATTTCCATGATTTTTTCTTCATCTAAGCCTAGTGTTTTTGTCATTTTCGTCACCTCCTATATTATACTAGTTTTTATTCAAAATAAAAAGCTTTATTTAGCTTTTAATTCGTTTAAAATTTTCTCAATTCCCCACCAAGATAATAATACGCACTTTTCTCTATTTGGGGTTTTTGATACTTCATCATATACTATGGCTTGTTCTAATATTTCTTTATTATATTCCTTTTCGGATACCATATTTAAAAAGTTTTGCAATATATCTTCTACTTGTTCAACTTTTTTTCCTATTAGAGTATCAGTCATAATTGAAGCTGATGATATGCATAAGGCACAAGCTTCACCGTCAAACCTTATGTCTTTTACTATACCATCTTCAACCTTAACCATTAGGTTTAACTCGTCAATACAGCTTTCATTATTCATGTTTGTCTTTAAATATGTACTGTTTTCAATTAAGCCTCTATGGTGTGGGTTTTGGTAGTGCTCAAGAATGATACTTCTTTTTAAATTATTGTCCATATTATTCTCCTTCTATATCATTACTGTAAACGGTTTCATCTAGTTCAAAATAGAAGTTTCTAAGTTCTTCAAATGTTGAGAAAAACACAGTTGGTAGGTTTAATGTGGCTTTGGTTTTTAACATGTTTATAACTTCTAGTATGTCATCAGCTTTCTTGGTGTTTATTTTGTGGTGCTGTTTATCTTTATAAATTGATACACCGCACTTTCCCTGTGCATATAGTTTTTCATTGGTTGCGAATAAAATATCTGCGTCTGTCACTTCTCTAACTATCTTAGCAATATTGTAAACTGTACTCATAATTGTATAATTATATGCATGTTTTTTTTCAAATACGCTTTCCTCTATTAAATCCTTGCTTCTAGTAAATAGTTGCTCACTGTCTTTACTTTCACATGATAGTTCGGCATAAATTCCACTACTATCGCTTTTAATATTGAATTCGCTATTTGGAATTTCTTCAACTAGATCTATTAATGTGCCAATAGTGTCAAGGTGTTCTTTATCAATTTTTAATATGATGTAGGCAAAGGTGCCTTTGCCTTTTCCTTTGCTGGCATATATCGGAGTTATTCCAGAGTTGTAACATGTATTTAGTAATAGTTCTAATTCTCTACAGTCTTCAGCCATATCATGAAAATATATAGCTCTAGTTTTCTCATCATCTAAGTTTACATTAGTTCTTAGTCTATTCATATTATCCCCCTTTTTTAAGGTTTGAAAGCTGCATACTAAAGTAATTATAGTTTATTTTTAATGTTTTGTAAATATTTTGGAATTTTACTTTACTACTTTTCATATACTTAAGTGTAAAAGGAGGAATAAATCATGGAAACGCTTAAAGTAAGAGCTAAATCTAATCCTAATTCTGTTGCTGGAGCTTTAGCTAATGTTTTTAGAGAAAAAGGATCTGTAGAAATTCAGGCAATTGGTGCTGGGGCTTTAAATCAAGCTATCAAAGCAGTAGCTATTGCGCGTGGATTTGTAGCTCCTAGTGGAAAAAACTTAATTTGTATTCCGGCTTTCACTGATATTGTTATCGATGGTGAAGAGCGAACAGCAATTAAACTTATCGTTGAAGCTAGATAGATTCCTAATCTAATCTTCATTTTTTTGAATTTTTTAAAATTACTTCTTGACAGACAATATAAATGTAAGTATAATTTATGTTGTCTACTAATTGCGGATGTAGTTCAATGGTAGAACCCCAGCCTTCCAAGCTGACTACGGGAGTTCGATTCTCCTCATCCGCTCCATTTGAAATTAACCCTTGTTTTTTCAAGGGTTTTTGAATACATAAATTAATTTGCGACCATTTTATGGCATTATTTTAATAGTTCTTTTTCTAGCAGTTTTTTGTCTTTAATACAAATTGAATTTTATTTGGATTTTTTTTTAATAAATCGTTTAATTTTTTCATGTCTTTTTTTTTAAAACAAAAAGACTGGTAACTTAATATTTCTATTTGTAAAACTATGTTAAAAATATATTAAATATCCGATATTTTATAATATTGGGTCTACTAATAAACCACATTAAATGAAAAGTCAAGCATAAAATGTATTAATTGGTAGGTTTACACTCAATTTGACATATGTATCCAATTTTGATAAAATGTAATAGAAACGTTAAGAAAAAAGGAGAATTAATATGGAAATTGAAAAAGATCCTGTGCCGATCGTTTCGAACAAGAAAAACAAAGTTAGAAAATTAAAAATGTCAAGAGTCGTGATTGGTTTATTTGTGCTTGTGTTTGTTTCAGTAACTGGATTTACTGTTTACAATAACATACGTAAACAAAAAATTTATGAAAGTTTAAATATATCTTTCGCTAGTAATAAAGAAATTGAATATGGTACTGATAACTATAATCCGCTTGATTTAGTTAAAAAACTTAGTGTTGGTTCTATAAAAAGTTATACGAAGAATGTAGATACTTCTACTGTCGGTAAGCAAGAGCTAGTATTCGAAATTGAAAAAGATGACGTTGTCAAAAAAGTTAGTGTCGAAGTTACAGTTAAAGATACCAAGGCACCTAACATAGAACTTAAGAGTGGTCAAGTTTCTATATATGCTGGTGACGATTATGACGTTAAAAGCAATATAGAAAAAGTTACAGACATCGTTGATGGCGATATACCTTATAGTGAAGCTGAGCTTGAAGACAGTGCTTATTATGTAGTTTCAACTGATTTAGATAATAACAAAGTTGGCAATTATAATGTCACAGTTAAAGCAATGGATTCAAATGGTAATGTTAATGAGGCTTCTTATCAAGTAAATGTTGTTGCTAGACCAAAGCCAAAAGTTTCAGTGGTTAAACAAAAAGCTAAAACTGCTGCCACTTATAATGGACCTTCATCTGTAGATACTTCTAGTGTTGTTAATGCTGCTCAATCTTTGATAGGTTCTAAATATAAACATGGTGGTACTAATCCTTCAACAGGCTTTGATTGTAGTGGATTTGTTCAATACATATATTCTGCTGTAGGTAAAAGTATAAGTAGAACTTCAAGAACACAAGAAAATGATGGTATGGCTGTTGACAAGCAAAATTTACAGCCTGGTGATATCATAATTTGGACTAAGAAAGGTAGTAGTACTCCTAGTCATTCATCCATTTATGTTGGTGATAATACAATAGTCCATGCAATAAATAGTAGAAAAGGTGTTCAACAAACTAATTTAACTTCTTGGGAAAGTTATGGTTATAATATAGATGCAATCAGAAGAGTCTAATCGAAATCCCCTTTTTAGGGGATTTTATTTTGCCTAATAAAAACATCACTTAAATGTGATGTTTTTCATCAATTACTAAAAAATTCACTAAATATATTTTCTTCGTCAGCTAAAATTTCATCTGTTAGTTCTTCCCTTGAATCTTTTTGTTTATCAGAAATGCCTTCAACTAATTTCACTACTTTGCCATTTTTGATATAGAAGAAGTTTGGAGCATATATTCTCTTTTCTCCTACCTCGATTTTATTTCCATTTTCATCTGCTAGCGTATAATCAGAAAGCACTTTGTCGAAAGCTTTCAATAATTTTTTGTATGCTTTTGTTCCATCAGTTACTTTGGTTGCTTTTCCATCCTTTATTTCATATTTGTCTCTCAGTATTTCATTACCTTCTTCATCCCAAATGTCAATATAATAGATTTTATTTATTTTTTTTGTTTTAGCAACTTCTATAGATTTTTCTAAAACTGATCTACACCAAGGGCATAATGAATCTCCCACATATAAGTAAAATGTGTCATTGTTTTCTAATTTTTCGATGATTTTTTCTTGTGACACTTTTTCATAAGGATTATCCTTAGGAATATTTAACGTTCGGTGTTTTTTTCCAGTAGCGTTTTCCTTACCATTTAACTGTTCGTATTCTTTCTTAAAGGCTAAAGCTTCTTTATTGTTTGTGCAAGCAGTTAATGAAAATAATGATATAAATAGTAATGTCAATATAAATAATTTCTTTTTCATAATTTTTACCTCCGAATTTAGTTTACTAACTTATGTATTATAAAGCAATAAACATAAGGTTGAAACTTCTCAACTTGAGGTTGAAAAAAGAAAAGGCTAACTTTTCTTTTTAAAATCTGTTATATTCTATATATTATACTTTATTTGGTACTTTAAGAGTAGTCTATACCTCTATTTTTTATTATTGTTTTGAAAACTATCGATGGCAATAGTTATGGTGGCAACAAGCGTTGCAAAGATAATTCCTATAGATAGACCAACTATAATATTATCAAAAGCAATCCCAAAAAGTACTCCGAATATTATGCCTATAGCAATTACAAATGGCATATATGCGATTAAATCATCTTGTTTACTATTCTTTTTCATATTAGCCTCCATAGTTTTTACTAATTTAATTATATCACTTTATTTTTAAATTAATCAATTAGTAATTAGTATTGCTTTACAATCTTTACAACTTTAATGCCTTCATCTATTAATTTTGCACACATTTTTATACTACGCTTTTGTTTCATTACTTCTCCATATACTCTACTATGATTATGCTTTTCTTTCTTTAATTATGTCGTCTTTTTCTAAATGGCCAACTAATAGTGATGAGTTAGGATCATGATTTTTATAGTTTTCGTTAACTTTTCGCTCGTCGTAATTAGCATAACAGTATTTACAAAAGTGTTTACAAGAGTTATAGACGCCAATATCAGCCATTGCTACACAATGACATTTGTTTCCTTTGCGTATAGTTTGTTTTCTAAATTTTTTGCCTGTCATAATATATGCTAGTTCTTTTGATAAGCAGTCTTCTTGAATAAAACCATATTCAACTAAGTTTCGATTTTCAAAGCATGTTTGGACTGTCATATTATGGGCGCTTGCACTTTTACTGAAAGAGGTACCAATTTCTTTATAAATTTCTTCGGTAATGTTTTTATATTTTAGCGTTTTCATATTATTTCTAACATTTTTGTAATCATCTATAAAGGAAACTATTATTTTTTTTACATGTCCGTCTAATAATTTGCACATATTATCAAAGGCTTTTTTATGATATTCTAACGGATAGTTATCGCTTATAAATATCGGATCATATCTAACAGCTACATTGTTTATTCCGACTATTTCTGATACTTTTTTTATTGCTTCAATAATATGTCCTTTAGGTGGTAAATTTGGTTCTATCTCTTTTTTATATGGTGTGAGTGTTATATGAAACAATATTGGTTTTTTTATCTTAGGCAATTTTTTTAAAATAGGAATAGGATTTTTTGTGCAGAACATGATAAGGTCAATATCATCAAAATTAATTCTGCTTATAAGCTTTGGGTTAAAGGGATTTCTCACATCAATGAATCCTTCTTCTACTCTTTTCATAAACCATTTTGAATAGAAAGCAACGATATCGGTCCTTCCACTAACCATTAAAATCATTTTTACACCTTTAACAATTATCTTCCAATGAAAGTGGGATTATATGTGATTTGATTTGGCCTTCTAAATCTTTAGCGTTTATTTTTAAGTATAAACTATTTTTAGTATATTTTTTACATGTCCTGTTATAATCGTCTATTTTAAAGTTTAAGGTTTTTAAGAAACTATCTAGTGTAATTGATTCATTTTTACTATATTTATTTTTGGCGATAATGACATCATTCCCGTTATTGACTTCGTACAAAACACATTCTATTTCTCTATATTCTGTGTTATCTTCTCTCCCACAATAATCAATATTTGAAATGTATATTGAAGATTTCTTATTGTTATAAGCGATACTACCAGTTATATTAAAACTTGTACACTGGCTAGATAGTGTTTTAAAGGAAAATGTATTTTGCCTATTTAATATCAAAAATATAGTTAACATAGTTATTAATAAAACTGTTATAATTAATATTTTTTTGTTTTTCTTTTTATTTAGATTGCCTTCTAGTATGTCTTCTATATCTATATTAAAATCTTTGCTCATTTGTTTTATCAAAGATACGTCTGGTATGTTTTTACCGTTTTCCCATTTACTTACAGCTTGGTATGTTACGCCATATCTTTTGGCAAGCTCTGATTGGGTCAAATTGTTTTGTTTTCTTATTTTTTTAATTAATTTACCTATTTTCTCTTGATCCATACTTCTAACCTTCTATCTTATGTTTTTCTTTGTACATCAAGAATATTAGTCAAAATGTATTTTTCACTTTTTCATCTCAACTAGTTTTCTATCCTATTTCTGTTATATTAATCTTTTTATATTAGGAAAAGTTTTATTACTTTCCTCTTATATGAATATTATACTTTGATTTCTTTTTGTTTTCAACAATTTTATATTTACCGTTTAATTTTATAAAATCTCGTTTCTATGTTTAAGAAACGAGATTCACATTAAAAATAGTTATTTTGCTTTTTTAGGAATGGTAATCACTAGGACAATGATAGCTATAGCGGTTGCAGCAATAATTACTTTTGTTGTTTTATTATTCTTTTTTACTTTGGCTTTGGGATTTATTTTCATTTTTTCAAAGATATCATATCTTTCTTTACTATTATATAAATCCATAATTGCTGTTTCTATTTCTTCATTCATAGATTCTGCATATCCATTAAAACTTTTATCTCCAATTATGATATATGGAACTCCATTTGCATTGTCTTTTCGATAATCTGATACCTCTTGCATTAATTTTGCATTATTGGCGTTATTCCATACTTCATAACTTACAAGTTTAAAATAGTCTCCATATTTCTCAACTAAAGTACTGTTAACATATTCTAAGAATTCATGGCAATGCGAACATCCTCTACCTCTAAATAGATATATAGTTGCTTTGTTGTTTCCTTCTTCATAACCTTCTAAATTGCTTTCAATTCTTTCATCATCTAATGTTTCCTTTAATGTTAAACTGGTATATGCTGGCTTAGCTAGCACAAATACTGGAATTGTTAAAATAAGTAATAAAAATGTAATAATTTTTTTCATAATAATCCTCTTTTCTATTGAAATTTTAACTTTACGTATTTAATAATAGCACATTATTTTGTTTTTTTAAAGCCTTTAGCCATTAATAAAATATATTTTGAGCATTTTTTGAGTACTTTGTTTTTTTTTATTAAAATTATTGTATTTGTAATTTTGTGTGAACAGTGTTATATTTAGGGTGATATGTATCACATATTTGACAAAAAAATATAAAATAGATTAGATTAGGAAGTGGTTTAATTGATTAAATATGAGACAGACTCTAGGAAAGTAAATTCTGGGCAAACTTTTGTGGCAATCAAAGGTTATACTGTTGATGGGCATGATTATATCGAATCTGCCATTAAAAATGGGGCTTCGGAGATTATTGCTGAAAAGGAAGTAAATGCTTCGGTTCCAGTAACGGTTGTAGAAAATTCAGCCAAATATTTTCAAAAAAAATTAGTTGAAGAATACAGTGATGATTTTAAAAACTTAAAATTAGTTGGTATTACTGGTACAAATGGTAAAACAACCTCAGCTTATCTAACTTATCAAATGTTAAATAAATTAGGTAAAAAAACTGCTTATATGGGGACTTTAGGTTTTATGTATGGCGATTATTTTGAGGAGCTACCTAATACATGCCCCGAAATACTTACTATTTATAAATTGCTTGAATATTGCTTAAAAAATGGTGTAGAATATGTAATTATGGAAATTAGCTCTCATGCTTTAGACTTAAAAAGAATTGAAGGTTTAAATTTTGATGTATGTGCGTTTACTAATTTAACTGAAGATCATTTAGATTATCACAAAACTATGGATAATTATTTAGAATGTAAATTAATGATTTTAGATTATTTAAAAGATGATGGGATTATGTTAGTAAATAAGGATGATGATTCTAGCATAAGATTTATAACAAAAGCAAAAAATGTGAAAACTTTTGGTATTGGTGAGGCCGATTATGAAGTAGAATCTTTTGACATTCATCCAGATCATACTAATATTAGATTTAAAGTTTTTGATGATTCGTATTCTGTAACCACAAATTTAACAAGTAAATTTAATATATATAATTATATGACAATGTTTTCTATTGTTCATGAACTAGGATTTGATTCGAACAGTATTATAAATATTACTAATGAACTAAAACAACCTAAGGGTAGATGTGAAACGTATAAAGTTAAAGATGGGTTTGCTGTTGTTGATTATGCTCATACACCTGATGCAGTTTTGAAAGTTGTAACTGCTTATAAAGAGCTTGCTAAAGCTAGAGTTATTACTTTAGTTGGCTGTGGTGGTGATAGAGATCCGATGAAAAGGCCTATAATGGGCAAGATAGCTAGTGATTATAGTGATTATGTTATTTTCACTAATGACAATCCAAGAACAGAGGACCCTGAAAATATTATGAAAGACATTTTAGCTGGGGTTTTAAAAGACAATTATAAAGTTTGTCTAGATAGAAGGAAAGCTATTAAGATGGCTTTAGATATGATAGAAAAAGATGATATCGTTTTACTTCTTGGTAAAGGTCATGAAGATTATCAAATTATCGGTCATACTAAAATTCATTTAGATGATAGTGAAGAGATACTTAAATATATAGACAATTTAAAAGAGTAAGTTTTTGTTAATTTACTCTTTTCTTTCTTTTAAATATTTATTTACTTTAATTTTTATTCTACTTATAGCATTATCTATTGACTTTGGATCTTTTTCTAATATTTCGGCTATTTCTTTGTAATTAAAGCCAGCGGCTTTTAGCTCAAATACTTCACATTCTAAGGTTGTTAATTCTCTCTCAATTTCATCCATTAGTTCTTTGGTGTTTTCACCAGATATTAGAAGTTTTTCGGGGTCACTTTCATAATCGCTGAATATCTTTTCTTTTGTTTGTAGGTCTTCGGAAATATTTTCAACGGAAAGTGACTCATTTAATATTTGATGTTTTTGCCTGTTTGCTGCTGAAATGCTGCTTAAAATTCTTCTAATAATACACATTCTAGCAAATGTATAGAAAGAGGCATCTTGTTTTTCGTCGTATGTATTTATAGCTATACTAAAACCAATCATACCTTCTTGAATTAAGTCATTAACTTCGATTCCGCTTGTCTGATTTGTATAATAGGCTTTTTTAGCAATGCCGGTAATTAGTGGCTTATATTTTTCAAATAGGGTTTCAGTAGCTATTTCGTTATCGGCAACTTTATCTAACAAATCATTATCTGTTATATCGTCGTACATTATCTCACCGCCTCATATATTATTAAAGCCGCAGCAACTGAAGCATTTAAACTGTTTACTTTTCCATTCATAGGAATTGATGCGATAAAATCGCAGTTTTCTTTTACAAGCCTACTCATTCCTTTCCCTTCATTACCAATTATTATTACAATTTTGCCTTTATAATCTATATTTTTATAATCTATGCCTTTCATATCAGTTCCAATAACCCAATATCCTTGTTTTTTTAATTCTTTAATGGTATTTACTAAATTACCTACTCTTGATATTTTAACATTTTCTAATGTTCCCGCACTTACCTTCATGACTGTTGAATTAACTTCTACGGATCTATCTTTAGGAATAACAATACTTTTATAGCCGGCAGCTTCAACTGTTCTAATTATAGCCCCAAAATTATGAGGGTCTTCTAAGTGATCAAGCATAATAATTACATTTTCGTTTTCTAGTTCATCTAGTGGATAATATTCATAGTCATCAATATCAATTATTATTCCTTGATGATTTCCTTTTTCCATACTATTTAATACATTTTTATCTAAATATCTAATAGGAATTTTTCTACTTTTTAATTCATTTATTATTTCTTTATCGCTAAAAGTTTTTGACAAATATACTCTTTTTATGTTTTTGTCAAGTACTTCTTTGGCAACGTTTTTACCATATACTCTCATTTAATCACCTACTATATAATTCATTATTTCTTCGATTCTATCATTATTATTTGTAATTTTTAAATAACCAATTAGGGCTTCTAAGCCAGTTGACTTCTTATATGTAATAATGTCTGTACTTTTACTTGGATGGCTTTTATGGTTTCTGGCTCTTTTAACTATACTAATTTCTTTTTCTTTTAGAAAATTATCTTTCAGCATTTTATCTAAAAAACTGCTTTGAGCTTTTGCACTTACATATTTTATGGCTTCTTTTTGTAATTCATTTACTTTTTTATTACCATTTAAAAGATACGTTCTAATGTATAATTCATAAACTGCATCACCTAAATAAGCAAGTGAAAGTGAATTTATTTCTTTATTCATATTCTTCTACCCTATCAAATGTAATTTTTTTAATGTATCCATTTTTAATATCGCTAATTATTAAATCGATTACTTTATCATAATCTATTTCTCCGCCTCTAATAAGGCAGCCTCTTTTTTTTCCTATTTTTTCCATAGTTTCAACTATATCTTCATCTAGACTTTCAATACCATATCTTTCTTTTAATTTTTCTGGATAGTATTCATTTAATTTGATTAATATATAGTTAGCTACTTCAAATTTTGGAAGTATTTCTTCTTTTATAGCAGTAAATGTGGCTAAATTAAAAGCATTTTTTTCTTCTAATTTTGGCCATAGAATCCCTGGTGTATCCAAAAGCTCTATTTTTTCATTTACTCTAATCCAATTTAACCCTTTAGTTACTCCTGGTTTGTTGCCTATCTGGGCAACTTTTTTGCCGGCTAAACGATTTATTAAGGTGCTTTTGCCAACGTTTGGAACGCCGATTATTAATACTCTATTCTTTCGTTTAATCAATCCTTGAGTTTTCCTTTTTTCATCTAATGGTTTTAGTATTTCATCAGTTAAATCTAATAATGGTTTTAAATTTGTATTGCTGTCTAGGGAGGTTAATAATACTTTATAGCCTTTATTTTCATAATACTTTTGCCATTTTTTTGTTTCATTTATATCGCATAAATCTGTTTTATTCATTATTAATATTTTGGGTTTGCTTTTTATATATTCATCAATGTCCGTTATTTTTGATGACATCGGCATTCTCGCATCAACTATTTCATAAACAATATCTATTAAATTGATATTTTCATTTATAAGTCTTTTTGCTTTGGCCATATGACCTGGATACCAATTGATATTGTTCTTCTGAAACACTTTTTCATTATCTTGATTATTCATTAGAAATCACTTCCTTTTTTTCTATAACATTATATCATAATTATTAAATAGAATTTATATCTTCCTTAAAATTAATTTCAATGCTTTTGTCTTTACAAATAAAAATATCATCAATATATTTTACAATTCTATTTCTTGTTATTTTTTTTATATCATTATTATATCATAGAAAAACAGGATTTTACTCCTGTAAATATACTGCAATACCACAACATTCTAATCATTTAAATCATCTATGAATCCCCGCTTTTTTTTCATATTCTATGTTTTGAAACTCTACATTATGATTTGGGTGTTGTTTTAATGCTTCTAATTTTGATTTATCAATAAACGGTTCTAATTTTTGTATATCTGTAATATCTTTTGGCCTTCTAGTATATGCCTTTAATGAATATACACTTTCTAAAGAACTAGTTCTGAAAGTTGTTCCCATATATTCAGTAGGTGTTTCATCATATCTTAAACTAGTTCCTATAGGATCTGACTGTCTTTCAAGAACATCAACAACTACCATTCCATCTTCAAGGCGATGAGAATATTCTCTCATTGTTATTGATTTATCTTGTTCTCTTCTAAAGGTAAAAAATCCTAAGTGAAATTCATTGTTTGGATTTTGTGCTAAAACTGTATGAGGTGGTTTATTTTGTTCCATTTCCTGATATCTTTCTATACTAGGAAATCTATCATCATGAAATTCATAACCACTTAATTCAATAATTTCAGCAACTTTAGGAATATCATCTTCATTTATCATTATATCGATATCATCATGATATCTAAATAATTGTTGACCTGTTTTTAAAAAACATGGTAACGCACCAACAATATAATAATCTATTCCATATTGATTAAATAATGTTGTAAATTTAACTATTGATTCATTAACTAATTTATGATTTTCCTCCAACGACATATTTCCTTCAACTTCATTTGAAAACATTCTATTAAGTCTTGCTTTCATTTCTTCAACTGGAGGACATATTTCAGGATTAATATTTCTAATAACTTCAAGGGAATAATTATATAATTCTTCATTATTTCCTAATACTCTATATACTATTTGAGAAAGTTCTTTTATTACTTCAGTTTCACTTAAGGAAGAAAACTTAGTTATTAGTTCCATCTTTTTTTCTTCTGGAACAGGTATTAATTTTGTTAATGCATCTATTGCATTATTTATTTTGATAACATCCATTCTATCACAACCTTACATATTTGTTATATCACATTTTTTTAATTTGTTTATTCGTAATATTATTATATTCCTATTACTAAACATAATATTTTATTCCGTAGGAAAAAAATATAGATGTGTTTAAAAAATAAGTGTCAGGGTGTTACAAGTCAGTACCCTAATTCCTCTCAAAAATGACTATATTTTAACCTATTTTTTTAATTATTTCTTATTTTTTTTACTAAAACTTGCAAGATCCTATTTGCTGAAAAGTCCCATTTTATAAAGGTTTAAGCGATGTACAGTATAAATACAAGGCAGGCAGTTTATATTAGTTTTATTTTCATTCATGAGTATTACCTCCCTAATTTATTCAT
>CAMOSR010000014.1 GCA_946625165.1 uncultured Bacillota bacterium | reverse complement strand
TGTTTTAAAAATATTTTATCCAAGTATTAAATTAACTTTAGTTGATGCTTTAAATAAGCGAGTTATTTTTCTAAATGAGGTAATTAAAGAGTTAAAGCTGGATAGTGTGGAAACTATACATGGACGTGCGGAAGAATATGCAAAGAATGCTCGTGAAAAGTTTGATGTAGTTACAGCGCGGGCTGTTTCTTCTTTTAATGTCTTACTTGAGTATTCGATTCCACTTGTTAAAGAAGGTAAATATTTTATCGCGATGCGTGGTAGTGATGATACTTTAAATAGTTCAAAGGCTTTGGAATTACTAAATTCTAAAAAAACGAAGATAGTGAGTTTTAAACTTCCTATTGAAGAAAGTAATAGGACAATAATTTTAGTTCAAAAAAATGGAAAAACTAGTTTAAAATATCCAAGAAAATTTTCGGAAATTAAAAAAAGTCCACTTTAAGAGTAGTTTTCTACTCTTTTATTTTTCTTAATAAATAGGTAATTTTATTACTTATTAATAACTTTTTTTAAATTGTAAAAATGTTATAAAATTAAATTAACGTATTGAAATATTTTGACAAAAATAGTATTATATTGTTATAAGAATAGAAAGAGGGGTGGATTATGCGCGAAAATACAGAACTTAGAGTTTTAAATATTAGTGATATTTTACCAAATAGGTTTCAACCAAGACTTAAATTCGATCAGGCAGCTTTAGAAGAACTGGCTGAGTCTATTGCCAAATTTGGTGTGATTGAGCCGATTGTTGTTAGACCTGTCGGTAATAAATTTGAAATTATCGCTGGCGAACGAAGATATAAGGCGAGTAAACTTGCAAGTAAATCCACTATTCCAGCTATTATTGTAAATTTGTCTGACAAAGATAGTGAGGAACTTGCTCTTTTGGAAAATGTTCAAAGGCAAGCTTTAAACCCTATTGAAGAGGCAGTATCATATAAGCGTATTTTAGATGCAGGATATATAACTTGTGAAGCACTTGCTAAAAAAATCGGTAAATCACAAGCTGTTATATTAAATAAAATAAAGCTTTTAAGTTTAGCTGATGAAGTTCAAAGTTCTTTATTAAATAATAAGATTTCTGAAAGGCATGCTAGAAGTTTACTTAAATTATCTAATTTGTCTGATCAAGTAGATATGCTTAACCGAATTGTTAATGAAAGACTTACTGTGAAGCAAACTGATAGGGAAATTAGAAAAATGTTAGATAATGTTAATTCTAGTAAGGCTGTTGATTTTTCTTTTAAAACAGAAAATTTATTTAATGCTGAAAGGGGCGAAAAAAATATGAATATAGAAAATATTAATAACGGGATTACAAATACTACTCCTCCTTTAGATATAAATTCTGCTGCAAATCATGTGGAGTCAGGGCAACAGGCTTTCGTACAGCCAGCTGTTTCTCCAGATGTTAATCATGCGGTAGAAGAGCCTATTATTGAGCAATTGCAAGTGCCTAAAGTTGAACCTGTAGTTTCACCAGTGCCTACAAATAATCCACAATCTGTAAATGATGATTTAACAAATAATTTACCTTTTAATCTTAACCAAGATGCTGCGCGTGGTCAATCTGATTTAAGTGTTCCAGTTGAGCCAATTAGAGAGCCTGTACAAAATAATTCACAAAGCGAAATTTCTAATATTGTGGCAGATGCATTTAAAAATGCTGGTTCACAAGTTAAGGAACAGGCTACTTTAAAATCAGAATCTAATAAATTTATAACAAATATTCCAGATATTAATATTTTTCAGAATAATTCTGTTTCAGGTACGGATATTAACTTAAATAATGAACCGGCAACTTCAAATATACCATCTACTACAGTTTCAGATGGTGCTTCGACAATAGCTAGTACTATCAATCAAAACGTAAAACCATTGAGTGGTAATGTTCCTGATTTCGCACAAGTAGTTAAAATGCTTAGAGATTATGCTGATCAGATTGAAAAAACCGGACGTTATATCAATGTTGAGGAAGTTGATTTAGGAAATCAATATAAAGTAATATTTACTTTAGATAAGTAATTGTTACTTTTTTTTTGACTTGTTTATGAAATATTATTATTTTATTATATTGACTGAATTTAGTTAGACTACCGACTTTAAAGGGGAAATTTATAATTTTATGGGTGTAATTTTGATGGTAAGAGTGTTATTATAGCAAAATTTGTTTTTATTGTTTTTCGATAAAAAAATATTGACAAATAATAAAATTTGTATTATATTATTTGCGGAGGCATGTTATGAAAATAAGTGGAAAATATGGACTAGGAAGCTATTTAAAAATATTTTTAAAGTTAATTATGATTATGTTAATAGTTATTTTGCTGTTTTTCTTTAAAATTTTAAATATTTTTAATGTTGATTTTGATAATTTAATGTTTATAATTTATCCTTGTGGAGTATTTTTTTTAGTATTTGTCTATCAGTTTATTGGTCTTTTTGATTCTTTAAGTAATAGTGATCCATTTTGCCGTGTTAATGTCCGAAAAATGAAGACTGGAATGGTTATGGCTCTTATGATTTCTTTGATTATATTTATAAGCTTTATTTGTGTTATTAATCTTGAATATACTGTTTTATTGAAGGCGTTTCTTCTTTTTATAAGTGCTTTGTTTTTAGGTGCTGGTATTGCTTTATATATATTATCTGAGCTTTTTAAAACAGCTATTAATTACAAGGAAGAAAATGATCTTATGATTTAGGGGTGGAAAGATGGCGATAATTGTTAATTTAGATGTTGTTATGGCAAAAAGAAAAATCTCTTCAAGTGAGCTTGCTGAAAAGGTTGGAATTACTTCTGCAAATTTATCAATTTTAAAAACAAATAAGGCTAAAGCAATTAGATTTTCAACTTTGAATAAAATTTGTGAGGTTTTAGATTGTCGGCCAGCAGATATATTAGACTATAAAAAGGAGGATGAAAAATGAATAGTTTATTAATTTTACTTTTAGCTGTTTGGAATATGTTTTTATTTTATAATGATCATTATGGATTATCAGTAATTTTATTTATGCTTCCCCTACTCTATTTTATATATTATTATTTAAAAAATAATGATTTAGTAAAAAATAAAAAGGGGTTATTACTTATAATTCCAATCTCGTTACTTTCTTTAACTTATTTGATTTTCGATAATGAATTTTTCCATTATTTAAATAAGTTTGTTATTCCTATTTTAATTTTACTTATGTTTGTTTTAACGGTTAAGCCTACTTTTGATTTGAAAACAATTGTTACAAATATTTTTAATTTATTGATTGAACCTTTTAGAAAGTTTTCTTTGGTTATTAAAAAATTACGAGAAGATGTGTCTTTAAAGTTAAATATTTCTGAAAATGTTTTAAAAAATATTGGTTCTGTTTTGCTTATTATTCCTATTATAGTAGTTATATTGTTATTACTTACATCTGCAGATATGGAATTCAGTAATTTAGTTGGTAATATTTTGGAAGTTCCAAGGAAGTTTTTTGAGGGCTTTGAGGCTGAACAATTTATATGGAAGTTTTTTGTTTCTTTAATATTTTTCTTATATTTTGGTGGTACGCTTTACTATTTATCTAGCAATTTTGTTACTCAAAATGTTTATGTTGCAGGAAACAATAAAAAAAGTAATAGAACAATTATTATACTTATGGTAGTTTTAAATGTTATATATTTTGTTTTCGATATTATTCAAATTAAATCTTTAATGCTACATTATGTGAGTAAAGGGATAAACTATGCTGAATATGCACGTGAAGGTTTTTTCCAATTAATGTTTGTTTCATTAATTAATATAATTATTATTTTGAAGGCAAATAAATATACTGATAAGATGAAACTTATAAATTCTTTATCTATTACGATGGTTATATTTACTTTTGTAATAATTGTTTCATCTATTTTAAGAATGAATTTATATGAGTCTATGTATGGTTATACGGTACTTAGATTACTTGTTTATGTTACTTTATTTACGGAAATTATTTTAATAATCCCACTTACTTTTTATATTTTAAATAGTGAGTTTAATATTACTAAATATTCAATGATTATATTAATAACAGTTTATACTTTTATTAACTTTATTAATATGGATAGTATTATTGCGAAAAGAAATATTCAAAGATATTATGATAAAAATGATATAGATATTGTTTACCTTAAAAATTATCATACTGATAATGTTAGTGATTTGATTAATCTTTATGAAACGACTAATGATGAAAATTTGAAAATGTCATTGCGTAATTATTTAATTAAATTTGTAGATACTTCTTATGATTTTCAAGGTTTTAATTTTTCTAAATGTAATGCAAAAAAAGAAATATCAAGGTTAAAATAATTGATATTTCTTTTTTATTGTGCTATTATATAGCCAAGTTAGGTTGTTAGGGGGAGAAACTAAATGGAGTATAGCATTAATATGAACGTCGTAGAAAAACTAATTGAAATGGAAACAGCAATTTTGGAAAATTTTCAGGAAATGCTAATAATAAATGAATTAGATGCTGTTGTGTATAATAGTGAAACTAAGAACAAGCGATTACAAAAATTAAGTATTTTAGTAAAAAAAGAAAATATGTTGTTGGAACAGTTGCCTCAAAATAGTGAAGTTATTAGATATATTTATGATTTGGTTTTTCAAAATAGACATAATTTTTTTGATGATGAAGTTGTTGCTGTGCCTGTCTTAAATCGATTTGGTAATACTATGCTTGATTTAGTTAATTTACTTGCTGATAAGGAAGAGGAAGAAATATTTGAAGATGAAAATATTGAATTAGATGATATTGATAAGTCAAGCTTTAGAATTATGATTCGCGATAATTTAAATGCTAAAAATATTTGGTATTTAGAGGAATTAAAGAAGCATTATGACGAATCTTTTGCTCTTACTTTTACAAACACTCAGTATTCTATAGCTTATGCATATAAAAACATTGGTGATGGTTTGTTAAATGAGTCATTTGATATTAATAAGATATGTTATAAATCTGATGAGCAAATGGCCGAAGAGTTAGATTTATCTATGGATGATTATTATGCAATAAAAAATGATGAATTATATAATGTTGCTAGTGAATTGTTTTTTGTAATGCTTGGCAATTTATTAGAAGAAAATGATCCGGAAATAAATGCGATGATTGTTAAAGATTCTTTAAGACTTAGATTTTTCTTACATGAAATGGATACACCTATATTATATATGTTTAATAAGTTGGTTTCTGACAGTATCAACGATATTGAGGATAATGATGGTCTTGTAGAAGGTCTTTGTAAGATAGTTGAATCAGAACTTGGTAAGAGACAAGATTTACCTGAAGAGGAGATTGAGGAAAAACCACTTCGTCCTTCTGTTGATGAAAAAACTGTTAATAATTTAATAAATTTATTAAAGATAGAAGAAAAAATATTCATGGTTTTTGATGAAATAGATTTTGAAAAAGTTGATAATCATGAACAAATAGAGCAACTTTCTAAATTAGTTGGTATTGAAAAGGAACATATTAGTAATTTAAATATAACTTATAAAACGGTAAGTGTTATCGAAGAAATGCTTATTGATGACATGGATTTATTTTTTGAATATTATGAAAATGAAGAAATTAATGAAAGAAAGAAAGCTTTAATTTATGATAGACTTCATAATGTTATACCTTTTTTTCAAAGGCTTAGCTTATCGCCTATTCAAAGTGAAAAAAGTCATTTTTATATAAGTCAAAATCATATAGTTTCAACTTTGAAGTTATATGAAAATGTAATTGATGCTACAGATGATTTAGATAAAAAGCAGAGCTTGAAGAGTTTTTATAAAGATTTATTTTTTATAAATGGTGCGCTAATGGATGATTTTATATTTATTTATGGTAATTATAAAATGATTGACAGATTTAGTGATGCTATTTCATCGCAAATAGTTGGAATTAGTGATGTTGAGTATGCTTTTGATAAGGATGAGCAATTATATGAGCGTGCTAAAAACATTATCGAGGAAATGCTTAGTTTTGAAGATGGTTGGGAAGAAGATTTGTCTATTTTGGCATTGTTTCAGTTTAAATTATCTGAATTAAGTGATATAATGATGAATGTAAGTGATGAACACATTTATGCTTTGCCTGAGGTAATTAAAGAAAATAGTGCTTATAAAAGTCCGAAGGCTAAAAGAATTATACGAAGAATAATTAAAAAATAAGAGAAATATAGTGGGGAATTTAATTTTGTATAGTTTTTATAACTATAGATTTACTAATTATATGAGAAAGGAGTTTTAAAATGAAAAAGAATGTTAGTAAAGACAAGGTAAAAAAGGGATTAGGAGAATTTAAGGAATTTATTTCTAAAGGTAATGTTGTTGACATGGCTGTCGGTGTTATTATCGGTAGTGCTTTTGGAAAAATTGTAACTAGTTTAGTTGAAAAAATTCTAATGCCAATTATTGGTGTTATTATCGGTGGTCTTGATTTTAGTGATTTAAGCATTGTTGTTGGAACAGCAAAAATTGGATATGGTTCTTTCATTCAAGCTGTTGTTGACTTCTTAATTGTTGCTTTCTGTTTATTCTTAATTATTAAAGCAATGAATAAGTTCCAAGATGCGGTTAAGAAAGACTCAATTGAGGAAGCTATTGAAACTGAACAGTCTAATGATGAAAAAGAATTAGAATTACTTGCTGAAATTAGAGATTTATTAAAAAAATAAGTCTTTAATTGGTTTATAAAAGGGTATAGAATTTTGTTTATTCTATACCCTTTTCTTTTTGATTTAATTTATATTTTTCAATATCTTTATCTGTCATTCCAAGATGCAGATTATATTCTTTTAGACTGTTTTCTAGTCTCTTTAATATTTTATCATTACTGCCTTTTAAATTTAAAAGGTCTTTTTTAGTATATTTTATTAAATCTTTTATAGTTTCAATGTCATTTTTGGTTAAAATATAATAAGTTCTAATACTGAGATCTAAATCAAATATATCATTATTTAAGTTTTTATATTCCATTTTGTAAACTCCTTATATTACTGTTGGAGCAAGAAAATCAAATGCTTTTATATTTCTTAAAATCATAAATATTATTGCAATTACAAGTAATATGTTCCATATTATTTTTGGCAGTTTAAATTCTTTGTTTTGTAACCAGTTAATGTAATAGGTTATTGTGTATATTATAAAAAATGGTGTTAATATAAACAATAATGGGTTATATCTAAATGCTTGATAAAAATTTAATTTTAAAATTGAAATAATCATCCTTGTAATTCCACATCCTGGGCACCATAAACCAGTTATTTTATGAAATATACATGGAATAAAAAAAGAAAATTTATGATTTAAATAAAGAAATATAACTAATAAAATAAGTAGTATTGATATTAGCTTAATGCTTGAGTTAATTTTTTCTTCATTAAATTTAATTTTCATTTTTTACCTCTTTTATATTTAGTTTGCTGTATTAGCCATTTCATTTATGTCGTTTTGAGCTAGGCAGTAGTTAACAAGACCTAAACCAAAAATTTGTAAGATTACGAATAGTGTTGAATTATCAGAAGCAGGTAAGTTACGGCTAGTTTGAGCTTTATAAATATCTTTACCTAACTTGTAAGCCCAAAAGAAACTATAAATTCCGCAAGTGATTAGTGTGAATAAGAATGCTTTGGCTCCACTAAATTCATGGTCTTCACTTAGGTATGCTACATCATCTGTTAGATTAATAAACCAAACGATGCCATATATACCGCAAGTGATAATACTTAATAATACGCAAGTTACTATTTCTCTTTTTTGTATCATATTACTCCTCCTTTTGGTTTTAGTATATCATATATTTGTTAGAAATGAAATATAAAAAAGTAAGATTTATTATCTTACTTTGAGGTTGATCCAAATCCACCTTTTCTAATACCTTCTGCTCTGTCTATATCAGCTGTTAAATAGTTCATGAATACTAGTTGTCCAATGACGTCCCCTTTTTTAATTATTACATTTTCGTCTGACATATTGAAATAAGCAAACATAATATGTCCATCATTATCTTCGTTTCCGTAGTAGTCAGCATCGACAATACCGATTCCGTTAGCTAGAACAAGATGTTTTTTACCTGGATTGCTACTACGGTTGGCAACCATAATCCATTCATTGTCCTTACAGTAAGCTTTGATGCCTGTTTTTACTAGTGTTGGTTTGCATCCGCTTTTAAACGGTGGAATGACTGTATCTTCTGCAGCTTCGGTATCGTATCCAGCTGAGCCGGCGGTTTTTCTTATAGGAAGATTTATATTTTTATCTTCCCACCCTTTTACTATTTCAAATCCTCTATTTTTCATATTAGTTTAACTCCTCTTTATAAAATAGGACTATATCCCCTTTTTTTAAGGATTTTTGGACGTCTATTACTCTTTGATTTGTTGAACCACAGTATTTTAGTTTTGGATTTCTTAGTTTTATTTTAAATTGTCCATCGACTAAGACATCAGCGTATTTTAATATTTCTTTTTCTTTTATGTTTTCAAATAAGAAACCTGTCCATATCCATAAGTTTTTTTCAGGTAATTTTTCTTTAAAAGTTTTTGCTAGCTTTGTTGTCCCTTCGATATTTTTTGGATGAAGTGGGTCTCCGCCAAGAATTGATAATCCTTTGATGGTTGGGTTTTTACATAATTCTATAACCTCTTCTATTGTTTCATCGGTAAATTCTTTTCCATAATTGAAGTCCCATGTTTCTTCACTAAAACATCCTTCGCAGTGAAAACTGCATCCTTGCATGAAAATGGAAACCCTGATACCAGGGCCATTAGCTATATCCATTTTTCTTATTTTATTGTATTTCATTAAACTTCCTTGTTATCTATATGAAGGACACGTTCTTTTATTTCTTGAGTTCTACCTTTGTTCCAAAAATTACTTCCAATATATCCGCAAGTACGCCTTGCAACATTTAGAGTATCATGATCTCTATTTCCACAGTTTGGACAGTACCATTCTAGGTTTTCATCGATTAATATTTCGCCATCATAACCACATTTTTGACAGTAATCTGACTTAGTATTTAATTCAGCGTACATTATGTTATCATAGATGAATTTTATTACTTCCATAACGGCATCTAGATTGTTTGTTAAGTTAGGGGTTTCAATATAAGATATAGCTCCTCCAGGACTTAGACGTTGGAATTCGCTTTCTAAACTTAATTTAGTAAAGGCATCAATTTCTTCAAATACAGGAACGTGATAAGAATTTGTAATATAATCTCTATCTGTAATTCCTTTAACTTTACCAAATCTTTCTCTTAAACATTTAGCAAATTTATATGTAGTCGATTCAATTGGTGTTCCATAAACACTATAATCGATGTCTTCAGCAGCTTTCCATTCAGCACATTTATCATTTAATTTTTGTAGTACTTTTAATCCAAATTCTTTGCCTTTTCCGTTATCAGTATGAGAATGTCCAGTCATGTATTTTACACATTCATATAGGCCAGCATATCCTAAGCTAATGGTTGAATATCCATGGTGAAGTAAATCATGAATGCTTTCCCCCTTCTCTAGTCTAGCTAAGGCTCCATGTTGCCAAAGTATTGGTGCGGCATCTGATGTTATTTTAGAAAGTCTTTTGTGTCTTGCTTGTAAAGCTCTATGACATAGTTCTAGTCTATCTTCTAAGATACTCCAGAAGGCGTCCATGTCTTTATCTGATGATAAGGCAACGTCTGGTAAGTTTATGGTAACGACACCTTGATTAAATCTACCATAGTATTTTCCTTTACCTTCGACATAGTTTAGAGCTTTGGCAACGTTTCCTCTACTAATTGATCTATCAGGTGTTAAGAATGAACGGCAGCCCATGCAAGGATAGCAATCCCCTTCTCCATATTCGTTTTTCTTTAGTTCAAGCATTACTTTTTCAGAAATGTAATCTGGAACCATTCTTTTTGCAGTACATTTAGCGGCAAGTTCTGTTAAATAATAGTATTTGCTGCCTTCTTTGATATTATCTTCTTCTAAGACATATAGAAGTTTAGGAAATGCTGGTGTGATATAAACACCTTTTTCATTTTTCATTCCTAAAATTCTTTGATTTAATACTTCTTCGATAATCATTGCAAGTTCTTCTTTATACTCTTTAGTTTCTCCCAAGTATAAGTTAACGCTTAAGAAAGGTGCTTGTCCATTAGTTGTAGTCATTGAATTTATTTGATATTGGAAAGTTTGAACGCCATCTTCAATTTCTTTTTTAAGATCTTGTTTTGCGTATTTTTCGGCGTCGGCTTTTTTAAATCCCCTCTTTTTATACTTATCTAAATATATTTTATAGCTACTTCTAACAAATGGCGCAAGATGAGTCATAGTGACTGTACATCCACCATATTGGCTTGATGATACAGCGGTAATGATTTGTGTAGCTATTGTCATGGCAGTCAAAAATTTGTGAGGTTTTTCTATCATTACTCCATTTATGTTTGTACCATTTTGTAGCATGTCTTCCAAATTAATTAGGTCACAGTTGTGAAGAGCATTTTGAGCAAAGTAATCGGCATCATGGAAATGAATAATTCCTTCATCATGAGCTTTTACAATGTCCTCAGGAAGTAAAAATCTTCTAGTAATATCAGTACTTGTAATACCAGCTAAGTAGTCTCTTTGTGTTGTAACTATTCTAGCGTTTTTGTTAGAGTTTTCAGTGTTCCAGTATTCACTTTCACCGTCTATTAGCTCTTTAATGGCTAAATCGGTTGTGTTACTTTTTCTAACTAATTCTCTAGTATATCTATAAGTAATATATTTTTTGACAAGTTCGAATTTTCCAATTTTCATGAGTCGTTTTTCAATAGTATCTTGAATGTCTTCAACGAGCATTCTTTTCTTGCCTAATCCTTCTATATATTTGACGATATTTTTAATTTCTCTTTCACTTGCTTTGTCTTCTTCTTCTACTTCGTTGTTAGCTTTGCCGATTGCGGCAATTATTTTTTGTGGATCATAATCAACAATGTGTCCGTCTCTTTTTATAACTTTCATAGCATACATCTCCCTTTATTTTACATTCCAAGTATAGCATATTTTGTTAAACTTTATTGTTGCATTTGCAACTTTTTTAAAAATATTATAAAATATTTATAAGAGGTGTGAAATGACTAATATTTTTAAGAATATAAGTGTGAAAGAAAAGAAAAAATTGCTCAAGGAATTAGAGGCAATACGTCTTGATTTTGATAAAAATACTAGTCTTTTAAAGAGAATTAGTTCTTCTAATTTGATTGGTATTTTGGAAAAGGGTAGTGCTCAAATAATTAGAACTGATTATAATGGAAATGTGATAATAATTTCTGATTTGCAGGTGGGTTCAGTTTTTGGCACTAAATTTTCGCTTTTAGATAATTCTGAGTATGATATTATTACTAAGGAAGATTCTAATATTGTTTTTATTGATTATGATTATATATTGAGGATAGATCAAAAAAGGAGTATTTATTATCAGAAGTTTTTAATAAATCTTTTAAATATAATGAGTGATATGGTATACGTGCAAAATGAGAGAATTAATATTTTAACTAGAAAAACAACTAGGGAAAAGCTACTTGAATATTTTTATAATGAATCTAAAAAGTATTTTTCGAAAACTTTTTATTTATCTTTTAATTTAACAGAGCTTGCAGAGTATCTATCTATTGATCGATCAGCTATGATGCGAGAAATTAAGCGTTTAAGGGAAGATAAGATTATCAAAAGTAGTGGAAATAAGATAACAATATTAAACTAGGAGGTTATTTATGAAAAATTTAAATTTTTTGAAAAGTAGTTTAATTGCTCATAGAGGGGTTCATGATTTAGATATACCAGAAAATTCGATAGGCGCGTTTAAATTAGCAATCGAAAAAAACTATATTATTGAATTTGATGTTCATTTGCTTAAGGATAATACAGTTATAGTATTTCATGATGATAATTTACTTAGAATGACTGGTGTAGATAGAAATCTTTGTGAATGTGAGTATGATTTTGTGAAAAATCTAAGATTAATTAACACTAAATATAAAATTCCAACATTAGAGGAAGTATTAAAGCTTGTCAATGGAAAAGTACCTATTATAATTGAACTTAAATATGATAGAAAAGTCGGTCTTCTTGAAAAAGAGGTTTCAAAACTATTAGATAATTATAATGGTTTATTTTGCGTGAAAAGTTTTAGTCCATTTATTGTTAGGTGGTTTAAGAGAAAAAGGCCTAATTATATTAGAGGGCTACTTATAAGTGATAAAAATAGAACAATTCGAGAGAAGTTTTGTCAAAGTTTTATTTCTGGTATTATTTGTAAGCCTGATTTTATATCATGTAATTATAGGTTATCTAATAATAAGCAAATTATGAAATATATGAAAAAAATTCCTGTTTTGGCTTGGACTATTAAAAGTAGTATAGATTATTTAAAATATAAAGATAAATTTTATAATTTAATTGCCGAAAACATTGATAAGTTTTGACTTATTATTTTGATTGATTTATAATGTGATTAAGGAGGATGATGAAATGAAAAAATATGTTTCAGAATTTGTAGGCACTTTTGCTCTAACGTTTTTTGCTTGTGGGGTGGCAGTAGTTGTTGGTTGTTCAACACCAGCAGGTATTGTAGCAACAGCTTTAGCGTTTGGACTAGTCATAGTTGCGATGGCTTATTCTATTGGTAATGTTTCTGGTTGTCATATTAATCCGGCGGTTTCTTTAGCAATGAGACTTACTGGAAGAATGGACAATAAGGATTGTGTTTGGTATGTAGTTAGCCAAGTATTAGGAGCTTTATTTGGTTCTTTACTTTTAGGATTATGTCTAGGCAGCTTTAAACATTTAGGGGCGAACGGATACGAAGGATTACTTCCAAATGGTAATGAAGTTAGTGTTTGGATAGCTTTAGCTATTGAAATTATTTTAACTTTTGTATTTGTTATGGTTATTTTAGCTGTTACAAGTAAAAAAGAAAATTCATCTGTTGCTGGAATAGTTATAGGTCTTACTTTAACTTTGATTCATTTAATTGGAATTCCATTTACGGGAACTTCAGTGAATCCGGCTAGAAGTTTAGCTCCTGCTTTACTTCAAGGTGGAAATGCTTTAGTTCAATCATGGTTATTTATAGTAGCTCCTATAGTTGGTGCATTGCTTGCTTCACTTTTCTATAATTTAGTTTTATCTGAGAAAAAATAGTAATGAATTTTTTTGATAATAGGGAAAGTTTGAAGGATTTATATGCAGCGCATTATGATGAGGCAGATGTAATAGAAGTAATCAACCTACAGAATTCAAAATTTTATATGATAGGGCAACCGAATCCGACGATTTTGGATGCTGGTTATATTATTTTGAAAGATGGGAGTTTTGTTAAGATAGATCAATCTCAAGATCATGATAATGTTCTTTCTTATTTTATTACTCTTTATTTGGAACTTCCAATGTTAAATGAGTTTGGTTCTTGCAAAGCAACAAAGATTCTTAATTCACTTGGTTTGCCTGTTTATTTTGGTATAAAATCGAGATATTTAGGAGAGCTGGAGTCTAGAGGATTTACTGAAAATTATTCTCAAAATTTTGAAATTAATTCTTTGGAAAGGCAGAATGGAACGTTTATTTTGTCTTTACCAGATAATGATTCTGGAGGAAGTTTAACGGACGAACAGAAGAAAAGTATTCGAACTTTACTTGAAAGTTATGACGATATTTGTTCAAAAACAAACATGTCATTTGATTTTGTAATAGGTAATGTTGAAAAAGGTTTGACATATTCAGATGATGAAATAGATAGAATGTTATCTTTATCTAAGCAAAAAATAATTTGATTATAAGAGACAAGGTTGTCTCTTTTTTCTTTAGTGTGCTATAATTTTATTGATGGTGATTAAATATGAGAAAATTAAATATTGTACTTTTTTCTTCTGGTGTTAGTGAAAAAAACGGAATACTTGATAAGACTATTAAAGGACTTGAATCTAAGGGTTATAATGTGTTTTGCTGGCGTGATTTGTTTGCTAATGCGCATAAGGCTGACCATATTGCACTTCTTCCAATATTAATTAAGAAAATTCCTACTTTTGATTTCGCAGTTCTAATAGGTGAAGGACATGATGCAACGAAAATTTTTAGAGATGGAAAGTATATTTCAGTAAGTGCTATGCGTGATAATGTCTTATTTGAAATAGGGTTATGTGTTATGGCTTTAGGATTATCTAGGGTAATATTTCTTTCAGACAACGAGGTGAGACTTCCTGATGATTTAACAGGTATTAATGGCGAACTTGCAATTAAACATATTGTTTGGTCTAGTGATAATAAGACTATTGAGCATATTGATAATCATATACAAGAACACAAAGATGATTATTTTATAGGTAGCGATATTTTTGATGATATTAATTGCTATGTGGAAGAAAACAGAAAATATGTTTCACCTGTGGTAATTGGAGCGGCAACTTCAACAGCAATAGGATATGCGACGAATTTTATTATTAGGCTTTTGGAATGTATAGAAAGTGGTTTTATAAGTGATGGGAAATTTATTAGTTTTCCTTTGCAAAATGTCTATATGCACGTTGTTATTCCAGAAGATTATAATTTTAATATTAAGAAAAGCGCTATGGAAAAGATGAATGATTTAAAAAAAGGTATTATAAAAAATGCTAGACATAGAGAACTTAGCTTTAATTATAGAATAGAAAACGGGAACTTGCATATTTATGATTATCCGACCTCTTTAGTAACTTCATATGATACTGCTAAAATGATTTTAAATATAGACGCAGATGAATCTGAAGATGTTCGGGCTAAGGAAAGATTTTATGAGAAAGAATTAGATCTTTTTGAGGCAACTTTAATTAATATTTTAAATAGAAGTTTTGTTAATGATAGTGTAGAGGAATTTTATGAAAATCTTTCTTTAGAAGAAAAGAATAAAATGGTTAATAATATTTGCTATGTTTTAGAAAATAATTTTGTAATTGAAAGAAATAATTATTAGGTGGTGTTTTTATGAATATAATTAATTTATTTGTTGCTTTAACAGTTTTAATAATTACGGTTTATTTGGTGAAGGTTTGCTTTAAAAATGCAAAAATGCGCATTTTAGTACTTATTATAGGTTTTTTATTTACTTTAGGAGTTTTGGTTTTTCCTTTAATTAGTGGTATTAATTTTGCTTCTAGAGTGACTATGACAATTCTTTATGCACTTCAAACAATTGGAATGAATCAAGATATTGATATAGTTAGAAATATTCAAATATTAGATTTTTATGAATGGGTTTATGTTGGCTTTATTTGTCTTATGTATTTATTAATTCCATTAATGACGGCAACTTTCTTACTTTCTTTAATTGATAATTTTGTTGCTAAAGTTAGACTTGTTTTTTCAAAGAAAGTAAAGATGTTTGTTTTTTCTAATATAAATGAAAGATGTTTGGAAATTGCTTCTAAGGTAAAAAGTTTTGATAGTATGATTTTATTTGGTAATTATGATAGAAATAAAATAGATGAGGCGTTTTTAGATAAAGTTAGTACTATGAAAGGTATTAAAATATCTTCTAATGTTAGTGATATTAAGTTTAAAAAAAGTTACAGGGAGCTTTACTTTTATTTATTTTCTTCTAATATGGAAGAAAATTTAGATAATGCGATTAAACTTATCCAAAAGTATAGAGATAGTAAGATAAAAGTTTGGATTTATTTGCTTAGTAATGATGAGGTTGCGGGTTCTATATTAGATTCTATGGATAAAGGAAATGTATATTTAGATATTGTAAATGAACCTGAACGAATTACTTATCAGTTACTTGATAGTAAACCACTTTATTTAAATACAGTAAATAATAAAATTTCTGCTTTAATAATTGGTGATGATATTATGGCTTCTCAGTTTATCAAAGCAATTACTTGGTGTGGGCAAATAGTGGATTACAAATTATCTATAACTATGATTGGTAATAATGCGGAGAAGTTAAGGGAAAAACTATTCGTTCAGTGTCCAGAACTTTTGAATAATTACGATTATAAGTTTATAAATAGTGATTTATATTCTGAAGTGGTTTTAAAGGAGTTAAGTAATTTAAAAGATATAAATTATGTGGTTTTAGCATCTTCTTCAGATGAAGAGAATATATTAAATGCGATGTTTTTGCGCTCGTTTTTTGAAAGGCAAGATAATGTAAGTTATGAAAGAAAGCCGATAATTAATGTGCTTGTCAGAAATGATCTTTTAAATGAACAGGTAAAATCAACAAAGAATGAAAAAGGGAATTCTTATGATTTAAATTCTTTTGGAAGTGTTCATGATATTTATTTTAATAATTTTATTATTGATTCTTCTTTAGAAGAGTTAACAAAAGAGGTTCATTTGTCTTATGATAAGTCAGAGGATTCAAGGGAAGAAAAAATTAAAAGATTTTATCAAAAAGAGTATTATATTAAGTCTTCTAGAGCAATGGCATTACATTTAAAATATAAAATGTATTCTGTTTTAAAAGAAAAATATTCTGATGATATGAATAATAATTTGGAATTGTTTTCTAAGGCTTTGAGTGATAATAAAGTTTTTGATAAGCTTGTTAGAAATGAACATGATAGGTGGATGGCTTATACAAGGGTAAATGGATATGTTTTTATAAATGATAAAGATGTTAAAAAATATCAAAGTAGGTTAGCTAGCCATGTTCATCATATGGCTAAATTACATCCTTGTCTTACTGATTTTGATAAATTGGAAAAGATAGGAAAAAGTGTTGGTAAGAATGATCTTCATACTTTAGATGGTGATATTATTTTAAATATGGTAAATATAATGAAGAAATAGTTTTCTTTTGAAAGCTATTTTTTTATTAAAAAGTTATGATAGTTAGTTGTTGTTTTTTACCGTGTAAAATGTTACAATTATGGTACTTTGAACGTTTATTTTTTGAAAAGAGGTCATCAATATGTTTGAACTTGTTTCAAGTTATAAACCCTCTGGTGATCAACCGGGGGCTATTAAAGAACTTGTTAATGGAATAGAGTCTGGAAAAAAGCAACAAGTATTACTTGGGGCGACTGGAACTGGAAAAACTTTTACGATTGCTAACGTGATAAAGGAAGTAAATAAACCAACATTAGTTCTTGCTCATAACAAAACTTTAGCTGGACAGTTATATTCAGAATTTAAGGAGCTTTTTCCTAACAATCATGTAGAATACTTTGTTTCATATTATGACTATTATCAGCCAGAAGCATATGTGGCTAAAACTGATACATATATTGAAAAAGATGCTTCTATTAATGATGAAATAGATGAGCTTAGGCATTCAGCAACAGCAGCGCTTTTAGCTCATAAAGATGTTATCGTTGTTGCTTCTGTATCTTGCATTTATGGTATTGGGGAAATAGAAGATTATAAAAATAAGGTATTATTTTTAAATACTGGTGAAAATGTTGATAGGGATAAAATAATTGAAAAATTAATTGATATGCTTTATGAAAGAAATAATATAGATTTAAAAAGAGGAACTTTTAGGGTTAGAGGAGACATATTAGAGATTGTTCCTATTGGTCAGCATGCCCACGGTATTAGGGTAGAATTTTTTGGCGATGAAATAGATAGAATTTCGGAATTTGATTTAGTTACTGGATCTTTAATAACTGACAAAAAATCTTATACTATATTTCCAGCTAGTCACTTTGTAACTAGTGAGGATAAAATGAAAATTGCTATTTTTAATATAAAAAAAGAATTGGAAGAACAACTGGAAAAATTTAAAAGTGAAAATAAGTTGCTTGAATATCAAAGGTTAAGTGAAAGAACTAATTATGATATTGAAATGCTTTCGGAAACCGGTTTTTGCCGGGGTGTTGAAAATTATTCGAGGCATTTAGCTTTAAGAAAAGCAGGTGAAACACCAACTACTTTGATTGACTTTTTTGGTGATGATTTTTTACTTGTAATTGATGAATCGCATGTGACTCTTCCTCAAGTTAAGGCTATGTATAATGGTGATAGAATGAGAAAACAGGCTTTGGTTGATTATGGTTTTAGACTTCCGAGTGCACTTGATAATAGGCCTTTAAAATTTGAGGAATTTGAAAAAAAATTGGATAATGTTATTTATGTGTCAGCAACGCCTGGGGATTATGAAATTGATAAGAGTAATCATAGGATTATCGAACAAATTATTAGACCTACTGGCTTACTTGATCCTAAAATTGAAGTAAAACCAACGATTAATCAAATCGATGATTTGATAGATCAAATTCATAAACAAATTGATAAGAATGCAAGAACTTTAATTACTACTTTAACGATTAGGATGGCTGAAGAATTAACTGTTTATTTGAAGAAACTTGATATTAAGGTTGCTTACTTACATAATGAAATTAAAACATTGGAAAGGCTTCAAATTATTCATGATTTAAGAAGTGGTAAATATGACGTGGTTGTTGGAATTAATTTGCTTAGGGAAGGTATTGATATTCCGGAAGTTAGCTTGATTGCTATTATGGATGCTGATAAACAAGGTTTTCTTAGAAGTGAGCGAAGTTTAATCCAGACAATTGGTAGAGCGGCTAGAAATGCTGATGGTAGAGTTATAATGTATGCTGATGAGATTAGTTCGGCGATGGAGGTAGCGATTAAAGAAACTAATAGGAGACGTGGAATACAAGAAAAATATAATAAGGATCATGGTATTGTTCCAAAGACAATTGTTAAAGAAATTAGAAATGTTATTTCTAATAATATAGAGGTAAAAGAAAAGAAGAAGGTTTCTAAGAAAGATAGAGAATTAATGATGATGAATATCGAAAAAGAAATGAAAGATGCAGCAAAGAATTTAGATTTCGAAAGAGCTATGGAACTTCGTGATGTTTTATTTGAGATGAAAAGTCAATAATATATAAGAAGTGAACTGATGGTTTACTTCTTTTAATTTTTTTTCAAGAATGTGATATAATTGTTAATAGGTGGGACTATGAAGAATAATATTAGAAAGCTAATAAGTTTATCTGTTAAAATTTTAGGATATACTTTGATATTAATGGCAACATCACTTTTGTTTCAGAATACGATATATATTGATAATTCTAATTATGGTCTTTGGTGTTTGATTGCGGCTATACTTATATTTTTACTTAATATAACGGTAAAACCATTTTTGGTATGGCTTACGATACCTATAACTGGTATTACTTTAGGTCTTTTTTACCCTTTTGTTAATTTAATTATTCTTAAGTTAGTTAGTTTAATGCTTGGTGATCATTTTAAAATATATGGTATTTGGTATGCTTTTTTTGCATCGATTTTGATTTCGATTATGAATGTTATTTTAGATGAGACAATACTTAAAAAGATAGAAAGGAAGCAAATATGAATCCATTAATTGATTTAGGCTTTATTTCTATTCATATTTATTCTATTTGTATATTAGTTGGTATATTAGTTGCCTTTAATTTAATAGTTCGTGAGAGTAAGAAACATGGCTTTAAAGAAGAAGATATTGTTAATTTGGTTTTTTATGCGATAATTTTTGGAATTATTGGGGCAAGATTATATTATTGTTTATTTAATTTAGATTATTATATAACAAGTCCTATTAAAATTTTAAAGGTGTGGGAAGGCGGGCTTGCTATACACGGTGGAATCATAGGTGGTGTGGTAAGCACTGTTGTTTATTCTAAGAGAAAGCACATTAATTTAGTTATGGTATTAGATTTTATGGTTGTAGGTTTGATATGTGCTCAAGCTATCGGTAGATGGGGAAATTTCTTTAATGGAGAAGCTCATGGACCTATAACAACTTTAAGTTACTTAGAAAGTTTGTATTTGCCGAAGTTTATTATTAAAGGTATGTATATTGATGGTAATTATTATATTCCAACATTTTTATATGAATCTATTTGGTGCTTCTTAGGATTTGTTATTATGATTATACTAAGGGGTAAAAGATTTATGAAGTTTGGATATTTAACTGGTTTTTATCTTGTGTGGTATGGGGCTTTTAGATTTTTTATAGAATGCATGCGTACAGATAGTTTGATGCTAGGTTCGTTTAGAGTAGCGCAAATTGTTTCTGTCATTATGATTATAATAGGTATATGTATTTGGGTATTTAGTTATTTTAAATTACCAAAATATAATAGGACATGTGAAGGAAGTGAAGATAATGACTAAACTAGCAGTATTAGGTGGTGGAACAGGTCTTAGTACATTGCTTAGAGGACTCAAAAAATTGCCTTTTGATATTTCAGCTATTGTGTCTGTTTGTGATGATGGCAGTAGTACGGGAAGACTTAGAGAGGAATTTAATACACCAGCGGTTGGCGACATTAGAAAGGTATTAATAAGTTTATCTGAGGATGAAGAGAATGTTAGTAAATTATTTGATTATAGGTTTAATACTTCTAGTGATTTGGATGGTCATACGTTAGGCAATTTGCTTTTGACAGGGGCAGATGATATTACTGGCAATATGTCAGATGCGATAGAACTTGTCAATTCTTTACTTAGATTAAAAGGAAAGGTTATCCCATTAACTGAGGATAATGTTACTTTAATTGGTGAAATGGCTAATGGTGAGATTGTGTCTGGTGAGCATAATATAACTGAATCTCAAGAGAAGATAAAAAAAGTTTATTATGAACAAACACCAACTGTGAATGAAGATGTTCTTACGGCATTAAAAACTGCTGATGCGATTATTTTGAGTATGGGAAGTCTTTTTACTAGTATTATTCCTAATTTGATTTGTAAAGAGGTTATAGAAGAAATTGATAAGTCTAGTGCTAAGATAATATATGTATGTAATATAATGACGCAGCCAGGGGAAACTGATGATTTTTCGGTTACTGATCATGTTAAACTTATCAATATGTATTTGGGTAAAAGAAAGATTGATGCTGTAGTTTTAAATACTGGTCATATAGATGATAGTATTATTAAAAATTATGTGACAACAGAACAAAAAGATTTGGTAAAAGTTGATAGAGATAATTTGAATAAAATGTATGTAGATACTATTGAAAATGATTATATTTCAATTGAAAATGGTATGATAAGACATAATACTTTGAGGGTAGCAATTGATATTATTTCGTATTTATTAGATTGAGAAGGTGATGATATGTCATTTACGGGTGAAGTTAAAGATGAAGTAAGTAAACTTGATTATATGGAAGCTGAAAATATATCGGAACTTTCCGCAATTGTAGGGTTTTCTTATGAATTTAATGGTCATATAAAAATTGTAACTGAGAATAATAGTGTAGCCCGTAGAGTGTATTCTTTGTTTAAAGAAATATATCAAATTTATCCTAGTGTATCAGTTCGTAAGGGCTATAATTACAGTAAAAAAATGCTTTATGTTTTAGAAGTTAAACATAATATAAGTTATATTTTAAAGTCTTTGGGAATAAATAGTGAGATACCAGATGATTTTATATGGTCTGATGAGGAATTAGTACGGGCATATTTAAGAGGATTATTTTTAGTTAGTGCGAGTGTGAATGATCCTAAAAAATCTAGGTATCATTTAGAGTTTAATTTAAGTAATTTAAATTATGCAAAGTTTGTTCAAAATCTTTTAAACAAGTTTAATTTAAATAGTAAGATATTACACCGTGATAATAGGTTTATGGTTTATATTAAAGAGGCTGAAAAAATAGGTGATTTTTTAAGAATTATTGGTGCGATGAAAGCTGTTTTATATTATGAGGATATTAGAATTTATAGAGATCACAAAAATATGACAAATAGGCTTAATAACTGTGAACAAGCAAATGTTGATAGAGCAATTGAAACTGCCAATGAGCAGATTAAGGAAATTGAATATTTAAAAGAGAATGAGGCTTTTGATCTTTTAAGTGAAAAAGAAATAGAAGCGGCAACA
>CAMOSR010000013.1 GCA_946625165.1 uncultured Bacillota bacterium | reverse complement strand
CCTTTAATTCATTTACCGTTGTTCCATATCTATTTGCAATATTCCACAAACTATCTCCCGATTTTACTACATATGTATTACCTGTAAGTATTGTTCCTGTATCAGTACTACTAACCGGTATTTTTAAAACTTGACCTATAGATAAATTATTACTTGTTAAATTATTAAGTGCCTTTAATTCATTTACCGTTGTTCCATATCTATTTGCAATATTCCACAAACTATCACCTGATTTTACCACATAATAATTATCACCTAAAGGACTTGCCGAAACAATGCCACCATTGGCCGTTGTAATTACCGCATCAACTACAGCATCCACATACTTCTTATAATTATTTTGAAGTTTCGCCAAATCAGTTGGATTATCGATAAAACCATACTCAACTATTACCGGCTGAGTTTTACTTCCAGTATTCCTATGTATAAAATAATAATCTTTTGAAGTATCACTAGGTAGTCTTCTCTGGTAAAACTTACGCATTTTCTGACCAGCATTACCTAATGCCTGTAAAATATTTCTGGCAAGCCTATCATCATTTCTTAAAGCATATATTACCTCTGTGCCTTCTGCTCCTTGAATTCCAGAGCCAGCTGCATTAATATGATTAGAAATAACAATAACATTAGGATTGTCACCATAAGCTGCTAAAATACGCCTTACTCTTTCCGTTGGTGTTATAGTCTCATCAGTGCTTCTTATTAAAGTAGCATCTACTCCCCTATTTCTAAATTCATCATACATATATCTAGCTATATCTAAAGTTAAATCCTTTTCTCTAACCCCGTTTGAACTTACAGCCCCACTATCAGTTCCTCCATGGCCTGCATCAATTACTACCTTTAAATCATTCATATAATCATCCCCTAAACTAATATATGAAATTTACTAAAAAACGTTATATTTATGCATAGAAAAACAATTAGTTTTATAAAAAATTTTTATTACCTGTATCTTTCGTGAAATTATAAATACCACCTTAAAAACCATATAATTCATATATAAAACAACACTAAGCATATAATTTACCATATCATTATAAACCCTATAAGTCATAACACTAATTACATCATTTAACAATAAATAGTATTTTTTTACTTTTTCTAAACTTTCTATAAAAAGCGTCCATTTTATATACATCTATAAACATTTAAAAAGAAATGTCATTAAGACACTTCTTTTAATAACTCTTTTAATTTTTCAGGATTATTAATATATCCATAAGGAGCGAAACTTCCTAAGTATAGTCCATCTTCTCTTCTATTTTGTAAAGATTTTTTAATATTGTTTGATAAATCTCCCAAATACCATTCATTTATTAGTCCATTAATTTGTCTTGCATTTTTATTGTCTTCTACATTAGTATCAGCATTATCAACAATACTAACAATCCTAATTCCCCATTCTACAAATTTATTATGAATATATCTTTCGACAACTTCCATGTCTTTAGAAAATCTACGTTGATAATTGCCTCTAAATCTTCATTACAAGTATTTATAGAAATATTAACATTATATTTTATTTTTATCCCTATCGTATCCTCTAATTAATTATATAAATAAAAAAAATAATTATTTCTAAGACATTATTTTATCTTATTAATAATTATTTAACCTACTTTACTTTTTTAACAATTCTCTAATTTTAGGATAAACTCCTTGCCAAAATTCAATTAAATTTTGATATATTAATGAATTTTCAACATTTTCTATATCTACCCATACTAAAACCTCATGATCATCGGAAATAGAATTACTAACACCATCGTCAAGTGCTAAATAAATATAGTTATCAACTTTTTCACCTTTATCAGTTTCATAACTCATTATATTAATTGGATTTTCTGATAACAAATGACATTTTCTACCTGTTTCTTCTTCTGTTTCTCTAACAGCACATTCAGTTAAACTCTCGTTTTTTTCTAAATGACCTTTTGGAAATGATAAATCTCCTTTTTTCTTTCTATATACTAATCCAACCTGATTATTTCTTGTATTAACCAAAACTGTTCCTGCTTTTTTTGTAATCATAAAATATACTCACCTTTAAAAATTATTATAATCAGAAAATTATTCATCAAGACTATCTTCATTTAATAAAAAATGATATAAACCCATTGTCAATATCCCGTCATTATCAACTCTAGTTTTAATATTATCTTTAACTATTAATATTTTTTTAAATGAGTCGCTTATATGTCTTAATGACTGTTTTTCTTGATTTGTTTTATCATCATTGTTTAGCTGATATGCAGATTGAATATAATACTTTTTCGCTCCTTTATTAACTACAAAATCTACTTCATAATTAACTCTAATAGTTTTACCTTCACTATTTTTATCATAATTTTCAACAATTCCAACATCAACATTATATCTTCTTGACACTAGCTCATTATATATTACATTTTCCATAATATGTCCATCATCTATTTGCCTAAAATTTAGTTTAGCATTTCTAAGACCAATATCCTCATAATAATATTTATATGGAGAATTTATATAGTGATTTCCTTTAATATCAAATCTTTGAGCTTTATTAATTAGAAAAGAATCCTCAATATATCCAATATAACTATCAACAGTATTTTTATTTACTAAATCAACAATTCTATTTTTCGATTCTTTTAAATATCTATCATTTATTACATTTGTAAGTCTAGTAGGGTTAGTTAAAGAACCAATTTGAGATGACAGTACATCTAATATATCATTTAATAACTGTTCATTTTTTATGTTTCTTCTTTCCTTTATATCATCTATATAAGTCTCTTTATACAAATTTTTTAGATATTCAGCTTTATCTTCTTCTGTTTTACAAAATAACGTAAATGGTAATCCACCATAAACAACAAAATCATTCCAAGCATCATCCTTGTCTCCATCATATGCTTCTAAATATATTATATACTTTTATAAAAAATATATCAATAATTCAATTTACTTTTTTTGTGTATAAACACAGTTTTAGTAAAAGCATTAGTTTTTATAAGTAATATTTTTAAAAACTTAAAATGAACATAAAACTAAAATTAAAATAAAAATTGTTTTTAAAATATCATGACTAAGGTTGTAACAATTATACAATCATGTAAAATTAAATAAACATTTCCTATTTTCAAATATAATATTAATTTTATTGTAGTAAGTCTTTATACCATGCCAAATTTATGCTTGATGACCTGCATCAATTACTACCTTTAAATCATTCATATAATCATCCCCTAAACTAATATATGAAATTTCCATAAAAAGCACCCATTTTATATACCTCTATAAACATTTAAAAAGAAATGTCATTAAGACACTTCTTTTAATAACTCTTTTAATTTTTCAGGATTATTAATATATTCTGAAGATTCAGGGACTAAAATAGGCATTACTTTTCGTAGTTCATCTTTATCATTAACTGTATCCATATATTCTTCACCATTAGAAAAATAACTTTTAACCACTTGATATTCATCTATAAAATCATCTTCAGAATTATTTACTCTAATCAAATAACTATATTTAAAATCATTAATAACTTTCTCAGCTGCCACAAACCATTTATCATTTTCATCAAATTCAACAACAGTATAAAGTCCATTCATTATAAACTCATACCTCCTTGAGCCATATTTTGAATTGTATCTGCGGCTGTTTGAATATTTCCCGTTAATTGGTCATACACAGCAACCACAGTATCTCTCGCCGACGGACTAATAGGAAGACCATTAGTTCCATTTAAAGCATCAAGAGCAGTTGGATAAATAGTATCAACACCACTTAAATCAACAGACCCACCAACAATTGAATTTTCTGCCGTAGTTCTAATAAAACCAGAAACAGCACCAGGAGCCCAAGAGTCACCTATTGCGACAATATTAGTATTTCCAGTACTTACCATACTTATGGCATCGTTAACATTACTAATTTTACTTGAAAAATCACCTATATTATTACCAATAGTACCTGAAAAATTATTTATGGTCTCATTTATATGTCCAGCAAAATTATTCACATTATCACTAAATGAATTTAAAACATGTGATACACCTGAAGATACAGAAGGCGTATGTCCAGGAGTAAGATTATGTAGAAAATCTTTTATATTCGTAAGTAATTCTGGATTAAAATGAACAATTGCTGCTACAGCTGCTATACTTAAACCTAATACCAAAGCTGCAATTAATGCTTTCCTTTTTACCTCAGGATTTTTAAATTTTTCAATTAATTTATTAGATTTTTTACGAAATTTAGGTTTTCTTGCTGTCGTAGGAACAATATTATTTCCATTAATTACTCCAATATTATTTCCATCAGTTGTTCCAATATTATTTCCATTATTTCCAGCATTTGAAACATATGGAGCTAAAAATGGTGGTACACTAGGACTACTAGTAGTATTAGAATCAATAGTATCACTACCTTGAGGAGAACTTGCAGAATCACTTATCGTAGTAGAAGTGCCATAATCAGTACCAATTTTTTTATTATAGTATTTTACCGCATCAGCACCAGTCACATCAGTAATATCACCATTTTCATCAACATTAATTTTTACATCTTCTAAATTCCTTGGAATATTTACTCTTCCAGACACAAGATCAGATATATAGTAATCAACTTTTTTACCAGCCACCTTGGTTAAAGCAGTTCTAAATTCATCTTTGCCCAAGCTACTTATAACATATGTTTTACCATCTTTAATAAAGACAGCATAGCTTTTAGGAATATCTAACTTAAAATCAGGAATTGTTAGTTTCTCATGTACTTCATCAAGAATACGCTCTACCTCAGGATCATCATGATCCTTAATACTATCGACATCATCAATACTCGATATACTTTCAGTACTCAATATACCTTTAGTAAGAAACCTTTTTTGTCTTTTATAAGCCTCTTCATAATCAGGATCAGATGAAGAAATTTTTCTTGTTAAAGGCGTTGACGTTCTTTCATCCAAAACAGCCAAATAATTATAACTTATAGGTTCTTTGAGCTTATAATTATTATCAAGTTTTTCTATACTAATCAAGTTTTCAAGACGTCTTTTTTCTTCATGATGTTTAATATAATAATCAACTCTATTTTCTGGATTAATTATCTCATACTCATTTCTAACACTATTAAAAACTCTAATTGGCCTAAGATGTAAATAATTATCTTCAAGTACTTTTATTTCACCCGCAAGCTTCAATATTTTCTTCTCAAAATCCATAACAACATCTCCCATTAATTTTTATGCTATTTTATATAATTTTAAAATATTTGTCAAATTACCAATATTATACAATATAACTATAACACATTATTTAAATTATAATGTAACTTTTTATTCTCAAATTAACACAATTTCACACTACTACATAAAAAAGGCACAAAGTGCCTAATTTAATAAATAAACGTTATAGCTAAGTATTGCTGCAAAAATAAGCCATAATACATAAGGAATTTGCAAATATGCAGCCACTTTATTTATTTTATAATACTTTCTAATCATTATAATTACCAAAACCAATATAATTAAAACCAATATAAATGAAAAGAAAAACCAATTTAAATTGAAAAAGAAATACGTCCATGAAACATTTAACAATAACTGAATACCATATATAATTAAAGCACTATTTTTATCTTTACTACTACTTTCACTTATAATATAAGATGATATTCCCATAAGTATATAAAGTATCGTCCACGCTATTGGAAAAACTATAGCAGGTGGTGTAAAAGATGGCTTAATAATTCCCTCAAAACCGTTTTGAACATTACCAACTAAACTGCCCAAAAATCCTAACACATTTGGAACTAAAATATTAAATATTAAATTTTTCCATTTTATCATATACATTCACCTATTATGATTATATGTAATTTTCAAAAAAATAACACAAAAATAAAAAATTGGTAATTTATACCAACTCGTTCAAGCTTATTTGCTTTCCCAATTAATGCTACATAATAAAATGGCGTCCTTGGGCAGATTCGAACTGCCGACCTATCGCTTAGGAGGCGATTGCTCTATCCTACTGAGCTACAAGGACATCACAAACATTATATCAAAAAATTAAAAATATATAAAGATATAAAACAAAAGAAACAAATTATAAAATTTGCCTCCTTACATTCTTTATTTTAATAAACTTATTGTAAATAGAAGTAATAAGTTATAAGCATATTTAAGTCTAAATTTAAACTTAAGTGAAAATTCTTCAGCAGCTACACATTTATCTACTGTACTAACTATCCAACTTTCCATATATTTTGGAACCGAAATATTTATAGGAAACATATGTGACCTAATCATATCTTTTTCTTTAATAGTTAAATCAAATTGTGCCTCGGCTGTTTCTAAAGCAAGTTTAGGATGCGTAAAAACAGACTCTAATCTTTCAACTTTAGTCCTATCTTTTGGGCTAATAAAGAAATCATGTAAAAGCCCACCAATCGCCGTTTGCTCATAATCAAGTCTTAACACCTTAGCTAATTTATAAGAGTAATAAGACACTTTAAGAGAATGTTCAAATCTTGTAATTCCATGATGTTCTATTTGCTTAATTTTTTGAAATTCCTCATTATTTATATATTTACTAACTATATTCATATATTGTAAGTCATTCAGACTATCCATATAATTTTCACCTCAAATTACTCGAACATTATATCACAAATCCATATAAATTACAAATCGATACTACTGTTCGCTTCCTTCTATTTTTAATTCTTGTCCTACTGGAGTTATCTGGATAAACGTATTTCCATCATTCACGCTTATTTCTTCACCACTCATATTTTTATAAACTGTTTGACTACTTCGACTCTCCTTAGACCAAGTAATAGGAATCGCATAACCATCAGTTATAAAATACCCATTTCCTGATCCAATATTATCAAGCTTCTGCCTACCATAACTATCATAACTTCTATTTCTAATAGGTGTGATAATAATATTTTTATAAGTATACTGCTTGCCAGTTATTGCATCAACATGACTAGTGCCTGACATAAAACGCTTATAAACTTTATTTTCACTATCATATTCATAACTAGTATTAGTATAATATGAATATTTTATGAAAACCTTATCAGCTTTTATTGAATCTTCTCTATCACTAAGATTAATTTCATCAACACTATATTTTAAGAGCAAATCCTTGTTTGTGTCACGTTGATAGCCTTTTTGACTGGCATATTTATTAATTCTTTCCATACTAGTAAAAGCTGTATGCTCTCTAGCTTTCTTTAAAGAAGTATCCCTCCAAAAAGCTCCATCATCAGTTAAACCATTTATATTATTAACACCCAAAGATTTAATATCAGACCTAGCGTCTTCACTCCACCCAAAGTGGACATATATCGCATCATTTTCTAAAGCATAATCCAGAAAATATGGCCTAGCACTTCTAACAGAGCCTATTTTAGAAGTATCTTTGTCTTTAAAAATAGCCATTATTCTCGTAATTCCACCTTCAGCAATTATCTCATAAGAAATATAAGCATCGGCCAACCCAGCATGTGGCCAAGCCTGATGATTATTATTTATCATAACCGCAACCGGCCTAGTTTTAGAAAATTGATCCACTACTTTTACTGTTTTTATCTGCGCCTCACCCATCATATCAAAAGTTGCTTTTTGAAGTTCCTCATTATGCATCACCACATAATAAATCCCAAAGCCAATAATAACTAAAAGTAAAAACACAAATAAACTCATTGGTCTCCTAGTTTTTTTTGCATGCTTAGCCATATAAAATCACCTACTCTTACTTTCATTATATCAAAATCGAAACATTTGAACTTAAAAATAATCATAACTGGTGTAAATATATGTCTAAATAACCTTACAAATTACTTCGTGACAATCCAAGCATCTGGTATTTTTCTTGTCTTTTTCTGGCCACTACCATTAACCGGCTTATTTACAAGTTTTCCATCAATAACAAGTCCAGAAGACGTTCCACCATCTAAGTTAGAAGCATTATATGCACCATATCTCATTAATATTTCTGTAAGCTCCACCATACCAACGCCATCAATGCCATGAGAATAATCTCTACCATCCATTACTAAGAAAAGCACTATCCCATCTTGTCTTTGCCCAATCGCACTTCTTGGAGCAGTGCCCCAACCACCATTACCCTTAATAAATGAAGGTTTTCCATTTACAATTAGATAAGGGCCAAATTCTACCGCATCTCTAACACCTTTTTGTAAAGCCTGACTAGCTGTCATTTTACCCAATATAAGCTTATTGTCGTTTGTAAAGCCAATAATTCCACCACCAACATTAGGTTTTTCTAAATTACTAACAAGCTTACCATTTTTAATGACAATTCCATATGGTTTACCACCATTCCCGTTATAGTTAGGGTCATAAAAGCCACTGGCATTCATCCCAATTACAGCGTTGTTTTTCTTAACCATATCTGTAAGCATTTCACCATAAGAATTCATATTGGTTGAAGTCGCAATTTTAACTTTTGATGGATCATATAAAGCAACCAAATATCCTCTCATGCCATTTTCATTTATGTTTATTAACTTGTATAAGTCGTTATCTTTGTCTTTAGTCAATATTTCTTTTTCATATTTATTTTTATACATAACTTTAAGGCCACTATAATCCACAAATTTCACTTGACTTATATCAACCTCCTCACCAGATTCAACAACATAATTCTTCTTTAAAACCCCTTCAATAGTCTCATCACTAAAGAACCATTTAGCTAAATATTGATGATTCATAGTCGTCATTGCTGTTGTAATAAGCCATTCACGAAAATTAGGATAAGGACCATATAATAGAAAAGCAAGACCAGAAGCTAAAACTATGCCAAAACTTATTAAAACTACTAACACTTTTTGCCATAATTTCAATTTTTTATTTTTTCCCTTCTTTCGCCTATTTTTATTATTTTCTTCTTGAACACCTTCTTTATCATATAAAAACTTTAAATTATTATCAAAAGAAAGTTCATCATTGGAAATAGAGTCCTGATTATCCTCAAAATTTATAACTGATTCATCACCTTCATCTATAGAAACCTCATCCATATCATTAAACAAACCTGAAATCGTATTTTCTTTGTTGTCATTTTCCTCTGCTTCATCTTCAAAAAAAACAGAAATATCTTTGTTTTCTATATCTTCATCATAGATATCCGTAGCTAAATCACTATATTTTGCTTGCCTATATTTTTTCGGCTTACGTGATTTTTTTAAAGTATTTTCTAATTCATTATCTTCTTTTTCATCAAATAAATCACTCATTTTTACTTACCTCTACTTCTTTGCCAAAATATTCTCCATCATTATCATAATCAATATATTTTTTATAAACCGGAAAATCAGCTTTATTAACTTCTTTATACTTTCCGCCGTTTTCATTATTCCACTCTTCGTAACCACTGACCATTTTATTATAAGCTATAACATCACTTATATAATAATTATGAGCAGCCTCATAATTAGCTTTAAACACAGTACACTTACTATTAGTATTAACATCCCCATATTGAAATTTACAATTATTTTTTAAAACCTTGGCCGTACTTTCAACCTTCTTAATACCTTCAGCATACTCTTCCATAAACTTATTCCAAGCATCAACATTTTCACTTAAAGTTTCAAAATAAAGTTCATCTTTATATTCATAAAGTATATTTCTTTTATCAGAAAATTCATCAAGGCTTTCATTAAACCCTGGATAAGCGTCCAAAACTAACTTCATTTTATTTTTAGTTTCCTTTTGATCTTCCTTAAGACCCTTTGCCCAAATACATCCTAAAAAAATTAAAAATATATTAACAATAATAACAATACCAATAATTTTCAATGACTTCTTCATACTGCTTACTCCTTTATTCTACTTTCCCAATATACCAAAATATAAAAAAAATGTAAAGATAGATTAACTAACTCTACATTATAAACTTCAATTTTCTCTTTTATTTTCAGAAGAAATTTCTTCTAAAATTTTTTTTAAATTTACTGCCACATCTTTTGGCACAGTTTTAGAAAGCTCCTGAATAGATTGCTTTTTCATATTACTAACAGTTTTGTATTTCTTAAGAAGTTCCTGTTTCCTTTTTGGGCCGATACCATCTATATTGTCTAATATACTTGCATATAAACCCTTACTTCTTATCTGTTTATGATAACTAATCGTATAATTATGAACCTCATCCTGCATTCTTTCTAAATAATGAAATAAATTACTTCTTTTTTCAATCGGTATTTCCTTATCAAAAGTGACTAAAGCATTAGTTGCGTGCTTATCATCCTTTTTTAAGCCAGCAATTGGAATAGTCATATTAAAACCCTGCAAAACTTTCTTAGCAACATTCATCTGCCCAATACCACCATCGACAATAATTAAATCAGGCCTTGTTAAATTATCTTTTAAAACCCTAAAATATCTTCTATATAAAACTTCACTCATTGTTCCATAGTCATCATTTTTATCAAACGAAACTTTATACTTACGGTACTCATTTTTTGCCGGTCTTCCATCTATAAACACAACCATACCAGATACATTATAAGTTCCAAATAAATGAGCATTGTCAAAAAGTTCAATCCTATCGAGCTTTTCTAAACCTAAAACTTTTTTAAGTTCATCGTTTACTTTACTAGTACGTTCTTCATCTTTTAAAAGTAGTTCTATCTCATCTTCAAGCTGCTTCTTCGCATTACCACTAGCCATATCTACCAGTTTCTTCTTGACACCCTTTACAGGAATCTTCACTGAAATTTTAAAATAATCAGAAAGAAGCTTATCATCTACAATATTAGGCACAAGTACTTCCTTAGGAATTAATGCCTTATCATAAAACTTTGCAATATACCTTGTAAGCTCTTCACTCTCACTATCAATTAAAGGAATAATTTGATGATGATGACCTGCTATCTTACTACCTCTAATAAAGAATATAAATACACTTAAATAACTGCCATCATTATAAAAACCAAATATATCTCTATCAATATTATCATTAGTCTCAATTTTTTGTTTAACTAAAGTAACCCTAATATAATCAAGCATTTCTTTAAGTTCTAATGCTTTTTCATATCTTAAGTTTTCACTTTCAAATTCAATTTCAGCTTTTAACCTATCAGTAACAACCTTATCATCACCTTTTAAAAACTTAACAATATCATTTTCCATCTCTTTCACTTTTTTAAAATCAACATTATTTGTACAGTAACCTAAACACTGACCAATATGATAATAAAGACAAGGTCTTTTTTGATATGTTTTGCATTTTCTTAAAGGATATAATCTATTAAGTAAATTTACTGTACTTCTAGCCGCTGTAACATTTGGATAAGGTCCAAATAATCTAGTTCTCTTTTTCTTCCTATGAACATTTCTAACAACAAGAAGTCTTGGTACCTTCTCCATCGTAAGCTCAATATAAGGATAACTTTTATCATCTCTAAGTAAAATATTATATTTAGGATCATGCTTTTTAATTAGATTAATTTCTAATATTAAAGATTCTGTTTCTGATGAAACTACTATATAATCAAAATCAGCTATTTCTGAAACAAGTCTTGCCGTTTTTCCTGTATGTGAAGAGTGAAAATAAGAATTAAGTCGATTTCTTAAATCTTTAGCTTTACCAACATATATGATTACACCATCAGAATTTTTCATCAAGTAGCACCCAGGTTTATGTGGTACTAATTTTAACTTTTCTAAAACCATAACTCCTCACCTCACTAAAAAATATTATAAACAATAAACAAATATTTATCAAGACAATTAAAACTTGCAATTTAATAAAGCTTTTAATATAATTTAATTGGTGATTCTATGAAAACTATAACAAATGAGATAGTTAATGAACTTATAATTAATAAATCTAGATTCATTACTGTCATGATTCCGATAACTAATAAAGAAAGCGTAAATACAAAAATAAATATTTTAAAAAGCATATATAAGGGCGCGACACACTACTGTTTTGCCTATATAATAGATTCAAAAGAAAAATGCGAAGACGACGGCGAACCTTCCAGAACAGCAGGCCTGCCAATTCTAAATATTTTAAAAAATAATGATCTAACAAATATCTTATGCGTAGTTATAAGATATTTTGGCGGCATTAAATTAGGCGCCGGCGGACTAATCAGAGCTTATAGTACCTCAGCCAAAGAAGCATTAAAAAAAGCCAAAATAGGATATATAGAAAAAGGCTACGAAATAGACATTGAATTTGAATTTGATTATGACAAAATGAAAAAAATAGATTATTTTTTTAAAGACATAAATACTAAAAAAACATTTGATGAAAAAATTATTTATACACTTAAAGTATCCGAAAAAAATTACGATAATATAAAAGATATTATTACAACTTATGGAAAAATATTAAGTATAAAAGATATAGCAATAATAAAAAGCGAAGATTAATCGCTTTTTTTTGATTCTAAAATAACTACGCACCTATTACTCAAATCAATACCTTGAATAAACTTTTTAAAAAGATCAAAATCAAGACTAAATAATTTAAAGTGCATGTCTGTCATGAGCTTATCATATATTCTAATTTGATTTACAATCATAGAACATATCTCACCAGTATTTTCCGTAGAAAGTATTAAAGAATTTAAATTAGCTTTCTTTATTAAATCAAATCTATGACGGTCGAAATTCATATCTTTTAAAGTATCATCGATAAACTTAATAACTTTATCAGTATTATCTTTAACAGTAACATTAAAAGACAAAATATAAAAGTCACCTACTTCTTCCATTCTTGCATTAATGCCAGACAAAAAGTTAGTATCTTTAGCCGTCATATCACTAAGTTCTGACAAACCACTAAATTTCATAGCCAAATATATATTCATATAAACTCTAGACAAATATCTATCATTTAACTTATTTTCTTTCTTAATTTTATAATTTATATAAATTTCCTTGGTTTGATTATCTTTATATATTATTTCACTTTCTTTTACTACTTCTTTAGGCTCTTGCTCTTCTTTTATTTCTATTTCCTTTGGCGCGCCAAAATCATGTTTACTATAATAATTCTTTATAAACTTAATTGTCTCATCTATATTTATATCACCACTAATAGTTAAAATCATATTACTTGGATGATAAAAAGTATTATAAGTATTATATAAATCCTCTTTAGTTATACTTGCAATATCCTCTAAACTACCAAGAACTGTATTTTTGTAATCTAAGTTTTTAAAAGTATTAATTAAAGCCTTATCATGAACAATATAATATACACTATCTAAATCTTCCTTCTTCTCCTGAGAAATTATCCCTTTTTCCTTCAGAACATTTTCATCAGTAAAATATGGTTCATGAACACATTTTAATAAATTATTTAAATTATCAAAAAAATTATTTGCCCCTGTAAAATGATATGAAGTTATAAATTCCGTAGTAAAAGCGTTTGCTGAAGCCCCATTACCCTCATATATCTTAAGCGGATCGTAATCTTTCTTATCAAACATTTTGTGCTCTAAAAAATGAGCAATACCAGCAGGAACTTTTGTAAATTCCGCATCACCTTTTAACTTAAACTTTAAAGTTGAACCACCAAATAAAGCCGTCATTCTCGCATGAATTTCATTTCTTGGAATCTTACACAAAAACACACGCAAACCATTATCTAAAGTTTCTGTATAAACATCTAAATCAATTTTTTCATAAGTAAGCTTTTTCATGACCTATCACCTTTTAATAAATATACCGTATCAATATGCGTTTTTTTAGCAAAATTCATAATATCTTCCATCGTTACCTTTTCCATCATTTCTCTTCTAACATCCATATTATCAGAAACACCATATACCTCAGAAATAAAACTATTTAGTAAATCATTTTGATTATCTTCAATACCAATTAAAGAATTATAGTAAGTATTTTTGACACTTTCTAATAAATCGTTAGAAAAATTACCATTCTCTACATTTTTCATTTCCTCTTTAATAAGTCTATATGTCTTATCAAAATCTTCACCATTAATGCCCGCATAAATTTTCAAAATACTAAGTAAATTCACACGATTAGTATATATATAATAACATAATGAATTTTTCTCTCTTACCGTTTGATTTAAAAGAGAATTCATACCACCACCTAAAATCCAAGAATATAAAAGAGAAACATATTTTCTTTCATAGTCAGTCATATCTAAAGTTTTACAGCCAACAATCAAATTACTCTGAACATTTGAAGAATTATCTATTACTATATTTGGCTCCTTATTATAAACAGTTTGATTAAAAACATGCACAGGATCTTCATGATACTTACCAGCAAATTTTATATTTTTTTCAAATATCTCTTTCATCTTTAATGGATCAATATTACCAGAAATAAATATGTCTAATTTTCCTTCATTAATAACCTTTTTATAAAAATCATAAAGTTCAGTACTAGTTAAACTTCTTGTAAGTTCTATAATTTCATCTAATGAATATTCCTTATAATCAAAAACCGTCATTTCCTCGTGAAACCTACTATCCGCATATTCCCTAGGATAATCTTTAGTGGAAAGATAATAATCAATCAACTTTTCCTTTTTAGCTTCAAACATCTCATTATCAAAACCATTATTAATAATTTTAGGATTAAATATAAAATCAGCTAAAAATTTTATATTTTTCTCATTCATTCCTTTTTCTGTATATTTTTCATTGACAAATGTTGCAAATAAAGATAAAACATCTTGCTTGCCACTACTAATAAATCTAATACCATAATAAGGATCATAAATATCTACAGCTGCTTCATTAATTTCTTTTAAAGAACCATATTTACTACTAGTACTAACAAGCATTCGCCAAAGCATTGGAATATATTTATCATATTCTTTTTTCTTTTCAATTCTAATATTTATTTTTAAATCTATTGTTTTAAATCTGTCAGTCACTATTGTATATAAATTATAATTACCTAAATCAAATTTCTTATATTTCATATATCTCCCCTCCTTCTTATTATGTTTTATATAATAGAATCTAAAGCAAGTTCAATCATTTTATTTAAACCTTTTTCCCTCTCTTCTGGAGTTGCCACATCCTTAATATATTTTGAGTCAACCACACTCATTAAACAAGCTGCTTTTTTACCTAACATTTTCGCAATATAAAATAAGGCAAAAGCTTCCATTTCAGCAGCAATTGGTTCTATATTACTAGGAATTCTTTCTAAAAATTTATCAACATCAGTCATATATAAATCAAAACAATCTAAACAAGCTGTTGTTCCTTTAAATAAATTAATTCCCTTTTCTAAAGCAACTTCACTAATCCTATCATTTAACTCTTTGTCACCATCAATTAAATGACAAATATCATTATTTAAAGTATAAGCAAAATTACTTTCACTATAAACATTTGTCGCTAAAATTATATCAAATAATTTTTCTTCCTTTAAATAAGCACCACAAGACCCAATTCTTATAATTGTTTTAACATCATAAAGCTTATAAAGCTCATATGCATAAATACCCATACTTGGCATACCCATACCAGATGCCATAACCGTAATTCTTCTATCCTTATAATTCCCAGTATAAGCATAAATATTTCTTACTTTATTTACTAATTTGCAATCAGTTAAATAATTTTCAGCTATATATTTAGCTCTAAGCGGATCGCCTGGCATTATTACTACATCTGAAATATCTTCTTTTTTAGCTTCATTATGCGGAGTCATAACATCATCTCCTATCTTCTCCAACTACTAGTTTAACAACCTAAAAATATTATGTCAATAATTGAAAGTTAAATACCAAGTTATACTTTATTAAATTTAATATTTATCTTATTTAAACATTTATTCTTTAATTACTGTAATCTTTTACCCACCAAAAAAGTAGATACAAATCTACTTTCTAAGCTTTCCATTTTTAAGTAATCTCAATAATTTTAAATTTTGAGACGTCTTTCCTTTATAATTACTAATACTATTATTAATAGCGATTAGCTTTCTATTTTCAAAAGATGAATCTACTCCTATAGATTTTAAAGCATCAACAAAAGATAACCCTTTATAACTACATGAATAATAACTACTATTATCTTTTCTAAGCGCATTTAAAAGTTTAGTATTTTGTAAAGAAGTCCCTCTATAAGTATCTGTAAAACCTACTTTTTTATAAAGCGTTTTCCTCGCACTAAACGAACTATCAAAGCCTGCTGATTTTAATCCATCAACAATAGAAGTGCCTTTATAATTACTTAAATCAGGTAAATCAGATATTGAATTATTACCACTTACATCTACAAATATATTTCTATATAAATAATTCATATCAACATTTCCATTTATCCCACTAACTCTTCCAGAAGAAGTATATTGCCACATATCATATTTTCCCTTATATGTGTTAGTATTATTATATTGAGCAACCCATATAGTATATTTCTTTTCTAACTTTTTATAATCCAAATAAGTTGTGAAAAAATACTTATTCGCATATATTCCAGCCCAGTATCCAGCTTTTTCTATTTTACTGCAAAAAGCCTCACACATACTAGTTAAAGTACTTTTACCTAAATTTTTCTGTGACTTGTCTTCTATATCATAATATACTGGTAAATTTAGCTTTCTGCCATTAAGCCATTTTAAAACAACATCGGCCTCTTTTTTTGCATCGCTAACACTTTTAGCATAAGAATATAAATACACACCTACTGGAACATTCTGACCTTTAAAACCTTCATAATTCGTTTCAAATTTTGGATCTTTCTGACTTTCATATCTTCCATATCCTATTCTTATAACCACAAAATCTACGTAATTTTTAACTTTTTTAAAATTTATATCACCTTGATATTTTGATACATCAATTCCTTTATATTCCATTATCCACCTCCTAACATTATATATGATAAAGTTAAAAAATAGAAACCATTTAAACCTAAAACAAAAACCGCTTAAAAGCGGTTATTTTCATAATGGCGGAGCAGGAGGGATTTGAACCCTCGCGCCGGTTACCCGACCTACACCCTTAGCAGGGGCGCCTCTTCAGCCTCTTGAGTACTACTCCACAAGACTACGACTATAATTTTACAGTAATTATTACCTACTGTCAAGATTAATGACAAAAAAAGAAGTTTTATAACAAAACTTCTTTATGAAAATATTTTTGAAATAATAAATATAGCAATATAGAAAAGTACCATTGTTGTTAAATAAATATACCCATATTTATTTTCATCTTGACTGCCCAAATATTTAAGGCCATGATAACTATAAACAGAATTTAATATTGAACCAAAAACAAACATAATTAACCCCAAATAAACATTAACAAACATTAAAACAGCAGCTAAAAGTATACTCACAGAAGTTACAATAGATGTTACTCCATATAAAGCATATACTTCCTTAAAATCACATTCTCTTTTAAATATTTTGGTATTTACTAAATATAAAATACCAGTATAAATAAATGATAATACAAATACAGCAATTAAAACTGTAAAGAAAGTTTTAGCATAAGGAATCTCCATACGCATACTTCCATATGAATACATTCCCATACCCATACTTCCCATTATAATTGAATAAGCATTTTTCATAACTGACATTGTAAATAAACCAGTTATTACCGATAAAATTCCTACTAAAACCATTGCCAAAGTAAAATTACTTTTTTTAGTAAATTCTTTGACTGTATCTATAGGTTTTATAAACATCCCCTTACATATATCAACTACTCTTTTAACGTCAGCATTATCTACAATTGATTTTTGACAATCACAAGTCTTTCCATCTTCTAATTTTTTTCCACAATTTGTACAAAATTTAGCCATTTTCTCACACTCTCCTTCTAAAATACACTAAAATATTTTGGCATACTTGAAATATCTACAAGCTTATATTCACCATTTACATAATCAAAATCAAAATACATTGTAGTACTATCCTTTTTAGTATTAGTTTTCTCTTCACCAAACAATGATTTAGTTACTGTATATTCATAGTTAACTTTAGTAACCGCCGTAATATAAGAACCACTCATTTTAGTTCTACTAACTTTTGCATCTGTTACTGTAAATTTAGTAAGACCACTAGAACCAATACTACTCATAAATAAACCATAAGCCCTTTCAAGATCATTCAGATTTGCACCATCATATTCAAAATTTTTTCTTATATCATTAAATGCCTTTTTCTCTATAGCACTTTGATATAGTAAACTAATTATATTCGGAAGTTGTTTTTCTATTTTTGTTTTTTCATTATCTGAAATATTCAAATTAGTTAAATTAGAGCTTCCATAATTTCTTACAGTCGTATCACCCTCTAAGACAAGATTATTTTTAAGTGTAACTGACACATTATATTTACCCTTAAGTATTTGCGGAATAACATAGCTATCATAAGTTTCACTATAATCTTGTTGTAAATACTTCTTATCTAAAGTAACGCCTTCAAATTTTACCGTTGAACCTTTTGGAACATTTACCCTATAATCAGTTACTAAAGCCGATGTTTCATTACTAATTTTCCAGTTATCAAATAATAAAAACTTGTTCTTTTTATCCTTAACTAAATTAATAGTTACAGATTTTGAAGTACTTTCACCTCTTAAAGTATAATTTATCTTAACTTTCGAAGTTAAACCATCACCAGACTTTTCCTCACTAGCAACTGAATAATTAAGTAAATCTTTTTTTTCAAACTCAAATACTTTTTTAAAAATTTTCTTACTAGTAAATCCAGAATCTTTAACATCTAAATACTTATATAACCTATCTTTATCACCATTGACATAGGCTAAAAAATATTCTTTAGCTATACTCGTAGGATTACTTTTACTTCCTAAAAAACCACAACCCATAATTAGTAATATCACTATCAAAGAAACAATTCCAATTAAAGTTTTTGTTTTCTTATCCATAGGCTTTTTCGGAATAGATTTTTTTACCTCCGTAGCATTTGAAATTAATTCAGCCCCACAGTCCTCACAAAATTTAGCACCTTTTTGATTTTCTTTACCACATTCTGAGCAAAACATACATCCTTTCCTTTCTAAAAGAATAAACATTCTTTACCACATTATAGCACATTTAAATTATCTTTAGAACATGATTTTTAAAGTAAAAAAATGATCAAAAAGATCATTTCTCCATATTTTGCTTATTATTATTTCGATTATTATTACTTTCTGATTGTCTTCTTTCAGAATTCCTTGACATTTGATTTTCACTATTTTGCTGCCTACTGTTACTCATATTATTGTGATTTCTTTGTTGTTGATTGTTAATTTGATTTTGATTACTTTGATTAAAATTCTCGTTCATTTTATCATCCTTTCCATTTATATTGTGAACAAAAAAAATCAAAATATACAAAAAAATCAAATTAATAAAATTTTATTTGCTAACCAACATAAAAGAGGATGAATATCATCATCCTCTCATCAGTTCATTTACAAAACATATTTTAATTTAACAATATATTATTACAATAAATTACTTAATATAGGCAGTTACCTGGTGTTCTTGGAAAAGCGCTAACATCTCTTATATTATCCATTCCAGTCATATACATTATTAACCTCTCAAACCCCATTCCAAACCCAGAATGAATTGTTGTTCCATACTTTCTCAAATTTGCATACCAAACATATTCATCTTTATTCATTCCAAGTTCTTCTATTCTTCTATTTAATTTATCAAAATCATCTTCTCTCTGACTCATACCATATGTTTCACCAATTCCTGGCATTTCTAAATCTGCATTAGCCACAGTTCCATCATCCATCTGTTTCATATAAAAGCACTTTTTAACCTTTGCTGGCCAATATGTTATGAATACTGGAGATTTAAAGTATTCAGTAAGATACCTTTCATGCTCTTTTGCTAAATCTTCGCCATATTCAGGCTTAAATTGAAAATCTACTTCCGCTTTTTTTAATATTTCAATACATTCTTTATAAGTTGCTCTAACAAATTTACTACCTATAACTGTATTTAATTTTTCTAAAAGACCTTCTTCAACATTCTTATCCAAAAATGCAAATTCATCTGGACATTTTTCTAAAGTATAACTAATAACATACTTCATTAAATCCTCAGATATATCCATAATTCCATTTAAATCACAAAAAGCAACTTCAGGTTCAATTTGCCAAAACTCAGCTATATGTAAAGGCGTATGCGATGGATCCGCTCTAAATGTTGGTCCAAAAGTATAAATTTTACTAAAAGCTTGAGCAAATGCTTCACCTTCAAATTGACCAGAAACAGTAAGTCCAACTGGCTTTCCAAAATACTCGTTATCATTATTTGTTTTTCCAGTTTTTGCTATTTCCTCAAGATCTTGTGTCGTTACTTGAAACATTTCACCTGCCCCTTCACAATCACTTGAAGTAAAGATAGGTGTATTCGCATAAATATATCCTCTATCTTGGAAAAACTTATGAATTGCCATAGAAGCAACACTTCTTATTCTAAACACAGCTTGAAAAGTATTAGTTCTAAGTCTTAAATATGATTGCTCTCTTAAAAATTCCATAGAATGTTTTTTTTGCTGTATAGGATAATCCTCAGGACAGTCACCATGAAGCACAATATCAGTCACCTTCACTTCATAAGCTTGTCCTTTTCCCATAGACTCTATTAATTCACCTTCAACCTCAATCGCACTGCTAATACGAAATTTCTGAATATCTTCAAAGTTTGGAAGCGTATTATCATAAACAAGTTGAAGTTGCTTAAAAGCAGTTCCATCTGAAAAATATATAAAGCCAAAATTCTTTTGCTTGCGGTGGTTTCTTATCCAACCTTTTAATTTAATTTTTTTACCTAAATACTTTTTTTCATCCTTATATAATTCATTTAAATATATATAATCCATAATATTTCCTCCTTATCTTTTTTCAATTTCTTTTATCATAGTACTTCTAGCAATAGTTGGATTAGCTTGTCCTTTAGTTTTTTTCATAATTTGACCAGTAAGCCAGTCAACTACATTATTTCTACCATTTTTATATTTTTGGATTACCTCAGGGTTTTCATCAAGTACCTCATTTGCAATTCTAACAATTTTCCCTTCATCACTCATTTGCCTCATACCCTTTTCTTGTACTACTTCATTAGGCGTTTTACCACTAGTTAAAATATCTACAAAAACTTCTTTAGCTTGTTTAGAAGAAATTTCTTTAGAATTTACTAAATCAATTAAATCTTTAAGCATTTTAGGAGTAAGTGTTATTTCATCAAAATCAAGTTCCAATTTATTTAAATTACCAAGTAAGTTAGTTGTAATCCAGTTAGAAGCCATTTTAGGATCAGCTTTTAAATTAATACATTCTTCATAAAAATCCGAAACTTTCTTATCCTTAACTATAATAGTCGCATCATAATCAGTAATTCCATATTCATTAATATATTTTTCTTTTCTTTCGTAAGGAAGAGTTGGAATAGATTTTCTTATTTCCTCTAGCCACTCCCTTGGAATTTTAAATTTTGGGATGTTTGGCTCTACAAAATATTTATAATCAATTGCATCAACTTTCTCACGCATACTGATAGTTGTTCCAGATTCTTCGTCCCATCTTCTGGTTTCTTGAACTATTTTCTCACCATCACCGTTATCCAAAAGTTCTATTTGCCTTTTTATTTCATAATTAATTGCATCTCTAACTCCGCCAAACGAGTTAACATTTTTCATTTCAACTTTAGTTCCCCAATTTTTAGAATCGCTTTCATCTAAAGCAGCATCCATAATAGATACATTAACATCACATCTAACTTGACCTTTTTTACTATCAGCTTCACTAATACCAGTATACTGATAAATACCTCTCATAGCTTCCAAAAAAGCAACTGCTTCATCAGCTGATCTAAAATCAGGTTCTGTAACAAGCTCAAGTAAAGGAACCCCGGCCCTATTATAATTAATTCTAGTTCCTGACGGATAATGATCAGAACTTGCCGCATCTTCTTCTAAATGCAAGTTATTAATTCTAACCTTTCTCTTTTCACCACCAAGTTCATAAACAAACTCTCCAAAACTACCAATAGGCGCTGGTTTAGTTTCCTGAGTAATTTGAAAGCCTTTAGGAAGATCTGGATAATAATAATTTTTCCTTTCAAAATATAAATATTCTGGCTGCTTGCACCCTAAAATCATACTCATCATTAAACCCATTCTAACAGCTTCTTTGTTAACAGTAGGAAGCGTTCCAGGAAAAGCCATATCAACAGGCCTTATACTTGTA
>CAMOSR010000012.1 GCA_946625165.1 uncultured Bacillota bacterium | reverse complement strand
CTGCTTTCACACTATCCATAAGTTTAATAACAAAACTTAAAAATTCTTCTTCCGTTGAATCTTTCTCAGACAAGAAATCAATAATATGCTTTACTGCTCCACTTTCAGTCCCTAAAAAAATCATATTAATTTGATCTTGCTGCTCATTTGTTTCAACAATCCTGTTAAAATCTCTACCATAAATATCAAGCAACTTATAACAAAAACTTTGAATTACTTTCTCCAAATCTTCACTCATAACCATTTCCTCCACAACTATACTATTATTATACAAAAAATTAAACAGTATAATCAATAATTTCTGTTATTTTTACTAATTTAATGAAACAAACTATAACTTCTTCATCACTAACTACAATACTTTTATCCAATTATCTTATATTAACATTAGTTCCTGATTTACTAAATAGTTTTATTTGTTCATTCCTTCTTTGCCGATATTGATTAATTATCTCTAAAGAAACGCCACTTTTAGCCAGCAACCCCAAGCATTCATCAAACTGATTATTTAGAAAACTAATTGATTCGCTTACGTCTTCTCCAATACTAAATAGCTCTAAACATGCCTCATAACCATTAAAATTTTCTTCTATTTTTAAAATAAGATCATCCTCACTAATTTCACCATTCATTTTATTACCCCCATCTAAAATAGAAGGTTCTATATTTTTATCATCAGTTTCCGTACTACTTTCTAAATATTCTAACTCTTCCCACCAACTCATATAATCACTCCTTATTTACAAAAATTTTATCTATTTCCTTAGTAGGAAGAAGCATCTTTAAATCTTTAACAATATCTATTTCATAATCTAAAGAATTACTTTCTAGTTCTTCCCCATCTATACACCAATTTTTATCTAGTCTTTTTCTAAACTTAATTTTCAAATTATCAGTTTTATAAAAGTAAAAACCATGAACATTTTTTATATCAGTAGTTTTAACTAATAATAAACTTTTTATAATATCTTTTTTAGAAGAAATATTTGATAAAAGTACTTCAAACTTACCATCATCCATTTTAACATCTTGAAACACATCTATACCACCCATTCTAGACGCATTACAAATAAGCATAAATGAATAAAGCCCTCTATATACTTCCCCATTTATAGTATAAGTAACTTCAAACAACTTAGTTTTACTATTAAATGATTTAACTGCATTTATTAAATAAGCTAAATAACCCCATTTTTTCTTCATATCCCGTGGTGTATCATAAGCTATATTCACAAACTTTCCAACACCAGCTACATATACAAATGGATTACCATTTATTCGGCAAATATCCACTTGTTTAACAACACCATTTAAAATCATTTTGAGATTTTCACATGGATCTTTACCCATTCCAAACATAGCTCCTAAATCATTAGTTGTTCCAAGCGGAATATGTGAAAGTATGAGCTTATCTTTTCTTTTTAAATTACCAGTTACAATTTCATTAAAAGTTCCATCGCCACCAAGTGAAATAACTAAATCTTTATACTCTAAATTTTCTATTATTCTTTTAGCATGGCCAGAATATTTAGTAAAAATAACCTCCGTATTATAGCCCTTTTCTAAAAGTATTTTAGTAAATTCTTTAACTAATGCTTTTTTATCATTTCTCCCGCTATTTGGGTTACATATAAGCGCACATTTTTTCATTATAAGCACCTCAAAATAATTATATATTAATTTATAATTTTAAGCAAATAAAAGTTAGTCATGTTTTGACTAACCACTCTGTTAACCAGCCATTTTAACTATTAGAAACACTATAAATGAGCATACTGCCAGTACAATTAATTCAATTGGTATAAACTTTTTATATTTATTATACATTTCTTCTATCATTTTTCTACAATTTAAATTATCATAATTTCTTCCAATTAAAATTTCCGCATTACCAGTATACTTTTCTATATCATCTTTATAAATTGACCTATTAGCCTGCTTATCATAACCAGCATACTTTTTCTCAGGAACAATATTCTGATAGTATTTTGAAAATATAGTACTACTAATCACCCCACTAAATAAAATAGATAATAGCAAACAAGAAATAGGATATAAAACATAACTTTGGAAAAAAACATCTCTTATAGCAGGAACTAACAATGATAAAGTAACAAGTACAAATGAAATAATAAATGATATTGCAAAACCAACGGTAAATTCAATAGAACTCCTCTTTTTAACAATATTATCATATCTAATAGGTGCCGAATTTATTTTATTTTTAATAAATTCATAAACATCATTAATCTTATTATCATTACTAATAAATGAAAAATCAGCATTAATTTTTTTCTCACTAATATCTAAAACAATATGCTGAGAACAATAATCAACTTTACCATCATCACCTGTTCTACCATATCGTAAATAAAAACTACAATATATATATTTTATATCTCTAAGTCTACTATTAAAAGCAACTAAGAAACTAGAATAGTTGTCAAAAGAAACATCAGTATTATCATAAAAAGAAACTCTAAATTTAATAGAACTATCACTATCCTTAAAAGTCCACCTCTGGTAAGCATACTCTAATTTTTCATTTTCCATAGCCTCTTTTTTATAAATATTTTTATAATACTGTAATTTTTCATTCATCATAGAAAAAATTTCAAGCAAATCATCAGCTGTAATTATTTTATTATTTGTATCAATCGTTTCATTATACATATATGTCCCTTCCTTTTACTTCGAACAAAATATCGTGTTTTCAGCTTTAAACTGATTTAGTATATTTATTATTGAAGATTCTATATAATCCATATTAGAATCCTTATAATTACTTTTTCTTAAAAACTTAATATCATAAGGCCTAAACTCGATTATAAAGCTATTTTCATGGTTAGATATATTAAAGCCAGAACCTCTACCATAATTTAAATTAAGTTTTATTTGTAAATGCCTAATATTTCTTACGCCACCGTTCGAAATAAGACTTTTAAAAGACTCTATATCGTTACATATAGTAGATTTACACTCTTCTCCTGCAAAATAAACTTCAAAACCAGTACCATAATTTTTTTTATACATATATCTTCGGTATTCTTGCCTATATCTTTTATTAGCCTCTTCGTCCTCTTCAACTAATTTATTAAATTCACTAAATACTTTACTTAAATATTCTGCCAAAAAACTAATATCATTAATTCTAGCAAGAACATTTGAATAATCATAAGTATTATTTATAACTTGCAAAATATCTTCTTGAAATTCTCCTTCATTCCGCTTTAAATTATTCATACTTAAATCATCCATATCATAACCTCCTATTTAAAGTAAACGCTACCTTATCGTTACTTTTTTTGCCTTATTTTATTAAAAACTATTTCCTGAGGTGTTATTAAAGTCATATCTTTTTGCTTTTCCTTAAGCCTCGCATTATAATCATCCAAAAACCTTTTATAATTTTCAATTCCATTTTCCTTAATTAAATCTATAATCTTTAGTAAAAAAAATTCATTATCTATATTTTTTGAAACATTATCAATCATATCCTTAGAAGCATTTAAAAAAACCAACAATTCCTCTAAAAACATTACCATAAAATAGTCTTGAACAATTAATCCATTATTAAATTCATCACACACCTCATCATATTTTGGCATAGTACTATCCCTTGAAGTAATTAAATCAAAAAACTTTATTTGTGGTATTCCATAAGCCTCAGCAATACTATTTATACACTCTTTTTGCATTTCACTTGTTTCTGATGGCATAATACCACCCGTAGTACTTGCTGACAAACTTAACACCTCAGGAATATATTTTCCACTATTTTGAAGTGCCTCCCTAATTGCATCCTTTAAAGATCCAGCAAATAATTTTATGGTAAAATTATTATTACTTATTATTAACTTTTCCTCATCACTCAATGAATCATATAAATTATCCTCTATCAATACTATTGCCTCAGATGATAAAACAACATCACCTTTTATTGCCGTATCTGTTGGGACTAACGAAATTGTTTCATTTATATGACAAGATAAAGGTTCTATAATAGCAACTTTCTTATTAGAAAAAATATTATTTGCAAACCCATGCTCATTATCATCCGGACATATCCCATTTAAAGAAAATAAAACCATTGAATTATAATCTGAAACATAAGGTAAATATTCCTTTAATATTTTTGAAGATAAAATAGCCATATTTTCAAAATAACCATCTTCAAACACTCTAGTTTGATCCATAGGCGGTATTATTCGAAGTTCACGCAATAAACTACTCATTTTTGAAGAAAAACTTAATCCAGTATTTTTACACAAATAAGGAACATTACTTAAAGGTTTAACTATACCATCAAATGGTATAACATTAGTCGCTCTTACAAGCGCAATATTATTTATATCCATATCATTCACAGCCTTAACTAATCATTAATTATATTATACATAAACTACTTATACTTTAATTATATAGTCTTACATATATAAATTCAATGCTTTAAATTTTTCTTGACACACTTTTACAAAAAAAGAAGAAACTTAAATAATTTCTTCCTTAATATTAGGATTTTTTAAAACCTCTACAAGTCTATCAATTTCATCCATAGAATTATAAAAATATAAACTAATTCTACATGTATTTTTAATATTAATCTCGTCTTTGAGTATTTTCGCACAATGACTACCTGCTCTTGTACAAATATTATATTTATCTAAATAAATAGATAAATCTTGCGGAAAAATATCTTTATAATTGATAGTTATAATTCCACCTTTACTATGCTCATTATATATTTCAATTTCAGGTATTTCTTTAAGTCTTTTTATCGCATATTCCTTAAGTTCCATTTCATATTTATGAATATTATCAAAACCAATATTCATTAAATATTTAATAACGTATCCAAAACCAATTACTCCAGCAATATTAGGGGTGCCAGCTTCTAATTTATCTGGCATAGTTTTATAAGTTCTAGTTCCATCAGTACTAAAATCAGCATTCATTCCACCGCCAAATACTATAGGGTTAATATTATTTAAAAGATTTTCTTTCACATACATAACTCCAACACCAGTTGGACCACACATTTTATGTGCAGAAAAAGATAAAAAGTCTATATCTAAATCTTGTACATCAACCTTTAAATGCGGAACACTTTGAGCCCCATCTACTAATACCAAAATGTTATTCTTATGAGCATATTCCGTAATTTCCTTAACTGGTCTAACATCACCTACAACATTAGAAACATGGGCGATAGAAATTACTCTTGTTTTCGGCGTTATAGATTTAATAACATTTTCCATAGTAACCTCATGATTACTATCAAGCTCTATATACTTTATTTTTAACCCTTTTTCATCCGCAAGTTCAAACCATGGAAGAAGATTAGATGCATGTTCACTTTTTGTAAGGAGAACTTCATCGCCTTCATTCAAAATATTTTTAAAATAGCCAAATATAATTTTGTTAATTGAATCAGTAGTACCACTAGTAAAAACAATTTGACTAGCCTTAGGAGCATTTATTAAGCAAGCCACTAAATGTCTAGCCTCTTCATACATAGAACTTGCCTTAATACTCATTTGATAATCTCCTCTATGAGCATTAGAACTATAATTATTATAATAATCACTAACCGCTTCAGATAAAATCATAGGCTTTAAAGTAGTAGCTCCATTATCAAAATAAATAACACCAGTATTCAAAACATTAAAATCTTCTCTATTCATTGTCTCACCCCCAGTACTGATTTATAATCTCTTTTATAGCTTCCTTATGATAATTAATACCCTTTGTAAGAAAACCTTTTGTAAGTAAACTTTCAGCCTCTTTCTTATTAATACCACGGCTTTCCAAATAAAATATTTCATCGAAAGAAAACGTTCCAATAAGTGCGCTGTGATTAGCAACAACATCTTCTTCATCGATAAATAAATTAGGTTTTATAGTACATGTATTATCAGTCATATTAATGATTCTAGCACTTTGATTAACATCACACTTTCTAATACCATTAGGTACAAAAGAAGAAACATTAAATTCCATTTCACCATCAAAAATATTAACCCCATTATTTATTATGTTACTAACCGTTTTACTTGCATTATGATAAACCAAAAAATTATACTTTTCTTTATTTTTACTAATCGACTTTAAATTATAATCTATTTTAGCTCTCTCTCCATTTAAATTTATAATAGTCATTTCATGAATTCTATCAGCGTTGATAACCTTCTCAATATTTAAATAACTATCACTTTCTAAATAATATTTATATTGAAACTTATACTTACCTTTATTTTTAAATTCATAAATATTTGCATGAACACCATTTAAAACATTAATACATATATCAAATTTAACATCTTTTATATCTTCACATTCAATAACTAAATCAGTATCACCACTTATTTTTATCTTAACAGTTTGCACATTTAAAAACTTGCTAGCATCCTCCACCACTAAAGATAAATTTTCATCAGCTTCTTCTAAATAACCACCATTATTATTTATCTTTAATCTATTCATGACCGTCCTCTTCCATAACTTTATCATAACCTTTTTTTTCAATTTCTAACGCTAAAGACTTATCACCACTTAAAGCAATATTTCCTCCACTCATAATATGAATAAAATCAGGCTTTATATAATCAAGTAATCTTTGATAATGTGTTACAAGTAAAATAGCAGGTTTTTCTTCATTATAATAATCCATTACACTTTCACCGACAATTCTTAAACTGTCGACATCTAGCCCCGAATCAATCTCATCTAATAGGATAATAGTAGGTTTTAAAAGATACATTTGTAAAATTTCATTTTTCTTTCTTTCACCACCAGAAAAGCCATCATTTACTCCTCTATTAATCATATCAGAACTCATGTGCAATTTATTAGTTAATTCATCAATTTTTTTTACAAAAGGAAGCAATTTAAAATTGTCCCCTTCCTTAGCCCTAACTGCACTTCTTAAAAAGTCAGCATTAGTAACCCCTTCAATAGCTATAGGCATCTGCATACCTAGAAATATACCTAATCTAGCTCTTTCGTCTACCTTCATTTTATTTATAACTTCGCCATTATAATAAATTTTACCTTTTATAATTTTATAATTGGCGTCTCCCATAATAACCTTAGTCAAAGTAGACTTGCCAGTTCCATTAGGTCCCATTATCGCATGTATTTCTCCAGATTTAATTTCTAAATTAAAATCTTTTAATATAACTTTACCTTCTACCTCTACAGTTAAATTTTCTATTTTTAATGAGTTCATTTGCATCACCTTTTATATTTTAACACTTTTTATCATTTTTTTGAATAAATTATATAAATTTACCTAATAATATAATAGAATATTCGCAGATATTCACGATTAATAGAGTAAGCTTAAAAAGTTTACTCTTTTATTGATAAATGTTATACTTAAATAGGAGATGATAATATGGATATATTTTGTAAAATTATAAACGGTGAAATTCCTTCATATAAACTATATGAAGATGAAAAAGTATTAGTTTTTTTAGATGTAAATCCTGACATGAATGGACACAGCCTAATTGTTCCTAAAAAACATTACTTAAATTTATACGATATCGATAATGAAATACTAATGCACATCATGGAAACTGCTAGAAAAATAGGAAAAATGTTAGAAGAAAAATTAAATATAGATGGTCTAACATTAGTACAAAATAATGGAAACATTCAAGAGGTAAAACACTACCACCTACATTTAAAACCACAATATAAAAATAAACCAAAACTACTTCCAGTAGAAGAAATTTATAACATATTAACAAAATAAAACTACGCAAGTAGTTTTTTAATGTAACTAAACTTTTTACTTATTCAAAAAATCTAATTGAACATATCATAAACTAGATAAGGGGGAAATGAAATGTTCAAAAGAAATTTCGGTATGTGCTGTCCAGTAAACAATTGTTGTAATGATCCAATTGTGGAACCAGCTATTAACAAATGTGTAGAAAGAGAGTATTGTCATGAAATAAACCACATTTGTCCAATTCATACACATGTTATAAATAAACACATCTACAACCATACTTATACTCCACAATATACTTGTTCTGAAGAAAACCAAGTAATAAATAACGATCCTGGTTGCTGTGCTAAATTCATGAATAATGGCTTTTAAAGTCATTATTTTTTTAAATTTCACAAGGTTTCTTTACGTAAAGTTAAAAGAATTTAAGATTTTTAATAAAACTTTGAAACATATTTACACCCACTAACACTAAATACTATTTTTCAAAATTCCAAAGACCCAATTTACCTTTAACTTTTATCTTTTTATCATACTTTTTAACATTTTCAAGTTTAAAGGCATATAGTCCAGCATGAGCACTTCCATACACTACATGGTCGATTTTCCTAAGCTCTTTATCAAATTTTTCATCAACAAATATACAGTCAGTTATAACCGCCTCTCCTATTATTTCACCAGAAGAAATGTCTAAATTATAATTATTAAATTTTTCTATATTTTCCTTCGAAAGCCCAGCATGAATCAAAACTTTACCACGATAATTTGTCTTCCAACTTCTAAACTCATATCTTTTAAAACCTTGAACTATTAAACTAGCCCAAGGTTCTTTTATTGTAAGTGCTTTCAAAATGGCATTTTAAAATTACCGTTTTTCATTTGTTTCATCATAACTTTCATCTGATCAAATTGTTTTAATAATTTATTAACTTCTTCAACAGACCTCCCACAGCCTGAAGCAATCCTTCTTTTTCTGCTTGATTTTAAAATATCCGGATTCTTTCTTTCAAGAGGAGTCATTGATAAAATAATTGCTTCTATATGAGCCATTTGTTTAGGATCTATATTTACATTATTAAGTCCCATTTTCTTGGCGCCAGGAATTAATTTTATTAAATTTTCAAGTGGTCCTAATTTTTTAATTTGATTAAGCTGACTTAAGAAATCCTCTAAATCAAATTTGCCTTTTTGAAGTCTTTGGGCAGTTTTTAATGCCTCATCTTCATTAATCACACTTTCAGCCTTTTCAAGCATTCCCATTAAATCGCCCATATCGAGAATACGGTTAGCCATTCTCTCTGGATAAAAAGGCTCAAGCCCATCCATTTTTTCACTAACACCAATAAACTTAATTGGAATATTAGTTAAATGTCTAATAGATAAAGCAGCACCGCCTTTTGTATCACCATCAAGCTTAGTCAAAACCGCTCCAGTAATAGGCAAAACCTCATCAAAACCAGTTATTACATTAACTGCATCCTGTCCCATCATACTATCTAAAACAAGAAGTATTTCATTAGGATCAACCTCTTTATTAATATCTTGAAGTTCTCCCATCAACTCTTCATCTATATGAAGTCTGCCAGCCGTATCTATAAGCACATAATTATATCCATTTTCTTTCGCATACACTACCGCATTTTTAGCTATTTCTACAGGATTGCCTTTACCTTCACTATAAACTTCAATGTTAAGCTCCTTGCCTAATTGTTTCAGCTGATCAATTGCCGCAGGTCTATAAACATCGCAAGCTACCATCAATGGCTTTAACCCATACTTTTTCCTTAATAGTAACGCAAGTTTACCCGTAGTTGTTGTCTTACCACTACCTTGAAGACCTACCATCATTAAAACAGTCATCGGTTTAACTACTACTAACGGTTCAGCCTCTTTTCCAAGAAGTTCTACAAGTTCATCTTTAACAATCTTTACAAATACTTCCCCAGGTTTTAAACTCTTTTTAACCTCTTCACCCAAAGCTTTTTCCTTAACATTATTAATAAACTCTTTAACAACTTTATAGTTAACATCAGCTTCAAGTAAAGCAAGCCTTATCTCTCTAGTAACTTCACCAATATTATCAGCGGTAATCCTGCCATACCCTTTTATCTTATTTAAAGCACTCTGAAGCCTATCTCCTAAATTTTCAAACATTTATATCACCTAAATCTTTAAGCGTCACCATTTTCTACAATCTTAGTACGCAATTTTAATATTATCAACTATTTAAAATAATGTCAATAAAGATTATGATAACTCATTATAACTTTCTTTAAAAGCCTTTAAAAAATTATCAATATCATCTTTAGTAGTTTTCCTAGAAATGCTTACTCTTAAACTACTAGAAGCTCTTTGCATATCAGAAGTTAATGCGAGTACCGACCTAGAGTAATTTCCCATCGCACAAGCACTTTGTGTTGAAATATAAACATCTCTTTCCTCTAAGCTATGCATAAAAGTCTCTGGCTTAACCCCAAGCACACTAAAATTTAAAATATGATAAATAGAGTTTTCATTACTATTAATTTTAACCATATCGTATTTAGAAAGTTCACCTTTTAAATATAAATTTAAATCTTTTATCCTATTTAAATCAGTATCTATACTTTCATAGGAAAGTCTTAATGCCTTAGCCATGCTTATAATTAATGGTGTAGCCGGTGTTCCACTGCGATAAATTGTCGTACTTTTACCGCCACAAATGAGAGGTAAAATATCAATCCCCTCTTTTTTATAAAGTCCACCGATTCCTTTAAGTCCAAAAAACTTATGAGCTGAAAAACTAGCAAAATCAACATCACTTAAATCAAATCTAATCTTCCCTAAAGCTTGCGTTATATCAATATGAAAAAACACTTTTGGATAATTTTTAAGCATCTTTCCAATCTCTTCTATAGGCTGTCTAATCCCTGTTTCACTATTAACCATACTAATTGTAACTAAACAAGTATTATCAAGCATACCCTCTAAAGCATCTATATCGACTATCCCATTATTTAAAGGAACATAATCAATAATAAACCCCTTATTCTCAAGATATTTTAAAGGACCATATATAGAAGAATGTTCAAGCTCAGTCGTAACAATATGCATTCCCCTGTTTTTATAATTTTCCATAGCCTTAATAACCGTATTGTTAGCTTCACTCGCCCCTGAAGTATAGATTATTTCATTAGGCTTTATATTTAAAAGACTAGCTATTTGGTCACTTGCCGCATCTATTAAATGTTTAGCACTAACACCAAGCTTATGAAGAGAATTAGGATTACCAAAATAACTAGACGCTTTTACAAAACTATCTATTACTTCCTTATCAGCACACGTTGTCGCACTATAATCTAAATATGTCATTTTATCACCTACTTTTTCGTATCAAAACCACTTCGTTTAAATAATTTTTCCAAATCATAATTTGAATAAAATATCGTTGTTGGTCTTCCATGTGGACAATTAAATGGATTTTTACAATTCCTTAAATCTTCTACTAAATCACGCATATCTTCCATAGTTAAATGCGTATTAGCTCTAATCGCATGTTTACAGCTCATCATAGTAGCTACTTTCTCATTAAACTTTTCTATACTAAATTCTTTTTCTCTTATTATAACATCTATAATTGTTCTAATCGAATCTTCTAAATTATTAGTTGGAAGCCAGGTTGGATGTTCTTTAACAATTATTGAATTAACTCCAAATTCTTCTACTTTAAACTTTAAGTCTGTAAGTAAATTTAAATGCTCTTTTAAAATAATATAATCATCATTAGATAGTTCAATAGTAACAGGAAAAAGCATAGCCGTACTAGCTATATTAGGCTTTCCCATAGCTTCTTTAAATCTCTCGTAATTGCACCTTTCTTTAGCCGCATGAAGATCCATTAAATACATACCTTTTTCATTTTCTAAAATAATATAAGTTCCGTGAACAAGACCAGTCGGATACATTTCCGGCATAAGTTTTTCTTCCGCCTTATATTCATCATCCTCGCTTACTAAATCTACTATTTCATCATTTAAAACTATCTGTTCTTCTGGAAGTTCCACCTCTTCTATCTTAGATTCTTTAGAATCCAATGTAATAAACTGCTGAGCGTATTTAGGCTTTTCCGTTTCTTCCTTAACTTCTTCCCTAGTTTCTACTTTTGGAATAAGCTCCCTATTACTTATTTTAGAAATTACCATTTGACTAACAAGTTCAAGTAAAGTATCCATCTTACTAAACTTAATATCCATTTTAGTCGGATGAATATTTACATCAATCACACTAGGATCAACAGTAATATTTAAAACCGTAATCGGATATCTATTATCAGGTTTATAAGAATGATAAGCCTCATTTATTGTCCTATTTATTTCCATATTTCTAACTACCCTACCATTAACAATAGTTACCATATTATTCCTACTTGATCTATGAACTTCAGGCAATGAAATATACCCAGTAATTTCATAATCATCATTTTCTGCACTAACAGGAACCATTTTTCTTGTAACATCATTACCATAAATACTTTGAATAACTTTTAAAGTATTACCTGAGCCATCAGTTCTTAAAATAATACTATCATTATTTTGAAGGGCAAACCTAATATCAGGATGTGACAAAGCAAGTTTATTCATATAATCAGTAATACTTGCAAGCTCTGTATATAAACTTTTCATATGTTTAAGTCTAGCTGGAGTATTATAAAAAAGCTCACTAACTGATATTATCGTCCCACGTCTTGCATCGCCTTTAGATACCTCTACAATTTTACCACCATTTATTATAACATGAGTTCCAATATCACCAGCGCAAGTCTTCAAATCCACTTTACTAACTGCCGCAATAGACGCTAAAGCTTCACCCCTAAATCCTAAAGTACTAAGCCTATATAAATCATCTTCATTTAATATTTTACTTGTCGCATGTCGAGAAAAAGCCAGTACTGCATCATCCTCATCCATACCTTTACCATTATCAATTACTTTTATCTCTCTAGTTCCTGAATCTTGAAGTAGCACCTTAATCTCAGACGAACCTGCATCAATACTATTTTCGACAAGCTCCTTAACAACAGAAGCACACCTTTCAACAACCTCACCTGCCGCTATTTTATTAGCTAAAAGTTCATCCATAACTTTAATTACTGCCATATAATCACCTAATAAAATTATACACTATTTAATAAAAATAAACAAAAAAACTTACTTGCGTAAGCTTTTTAATTTTTCACTATATTCGCTAAAATCATCAGTTCTCCAAACTTCAAACCAAGTGCCCCTACCAAAAACAGTAACTTCCGTAATTTTAGAAAATGTCGGTATATTTCTTAACCCTATCCTTCCAGCCCCATCTATTTCGGAAATATCAGATAAACTAGACCAATAATCTTCAACTTCACCAGTTACTTTATCAAAGCCAAAATAACTATTAATATTATGATTATATATTAGTAAAGACGGAAACACCGCTATTATTGGATAATTAACTCTTTCAACTCTAGATAAAATTAATCTTTTATCATTACCAAATTGATGATTATATGCTGATGGAATAGTAAGCCTGCTTCTACCATCTAATTTTCGATCAAAAGAACCTAAAAATGAAAATTTTTCCATATATATCCCCCTTTCAAAAACGCATATATCCTAACATAATTCAAAAATATAGTCAAATTTACAAAAATAGTGTATAATTTAAATATGCTGGATTAGCTCAGTTGGTAGAGCAGCTGTCTCGTAATCAGCAGGTCGCAGGTTCGAGTCCTGTTTCCAGCACCATAAAAAAATAAAGTCCAAAAGGACTTTTTTTTAAACAAAAAATATGTCGCCTGTCAAACAACATATTTCTGTGTGGTAATACTTCTAGAATTATAAACAATACTGACAGCTATTATAAATAATTCTTTATCAAGATTCCACCTACGCGCGCATACCTAATAGCTTGATATGATAAGAAAAACAACCATTAAATTTAGCTATATAAATAGGTAAACTTAATTTTATAAGTACGTCTATTCTAGATTACCCAGCTTAAGAAAATAACTTTCTTACAGTTTGTAAAATTAAAATAGATTATGTACTAATTTTTTCCTACCCTATTAAGTACTTTAATAATACCACACATTTAGACAAAATACAACACATTTTTTTAAAATAATCCTACTTTACACTTTAGTTTACAAAACTATAGATTAGTACCTATCCTTTACTAATACTATTAATGAAAAAATTAAGAAAAATCTTTATCAGTTTTAAAAACAATATTCTTATTAGCAGGGCCACTTAAACATTTTCCATGAGCTTCAAATCTAGAACCATGGCAAGGGCAATCCCACGTCTTCTCAACCTCATTAAAAATTAAACCACACCCCAAATGAGGACACTTATGATATAAAAAATGATTATCAAAAACCATAACTTTCTTACCATTAACTTTTTTATATGTAACCTCATCACTTTTAGTGCAAAATCCTTTAACATAACCTACTATACTCTCATATGCGTCATTAAAAATACCAACCCATTTACTAAAATTAATTCTCTTTGGGTTAAATAAACTAATATATTCATTTTCTCTTTTAATTATAATATCAGAAAGTATTTTACCAGCTAAAACACTATTTGCAAGACCCCAAGCATTATAACCAGTACCAATAAGTAAATTATCTTTAATCTCACCAATATATGGAAGCCCATCATTAGTCATAATATCTATGTTACTCCACAAATAATCAGGTTTTAATTTTAAATCATTTAGTTTTTTCACAAGTTCCTCAAAATTTTTTTTATCATTAATATCACTGCTTAAAGAATGTGAATTACTCAAATAAATCAAATAATCCTTGTAAGTACGTATTGATATAAAAGGATTACTATAGCTTATCAAAGAAATTGGACTCCCATCGTAAATAGACGCACTTAAATAAGATTTCTCTAGGCTGCCCTTAATCGGAAATAAAAAAGGCAAATTAAAATAAGGATAATGTGAAGCGACGACAACTTTTTTCGCCTTTATTTTATTACTATCAGTATAGCACATATAAAAACCGTCATCTTTTTCTATTTTCTTAATACTAGTATTCTCATAAATAGGAAACAAATTTTTTTTAAGAAGTCCATAAACAAACTTAATAGGATGAAATATATAAGTACCTTCTACATAAACCATATACTTATTTTTAACTAAATCTACATCTTGCTTATATGTTTTTATACCACATTGATTTAAAAAAATTACCAAACTCTTTATTTTTCTAATTTCACTTTTTTTATTAGTATAAATATAAGATTTTACTTTTCTTAAATCGCAATCTATATTTTCTTTTTCTATTATACTAATTGCCATTTTAATCGCATCAATTTGTGACTTTAAATATAAAGTAGCTGTTTTATCATCAAAATTGTTTCTAATCTTATCTATTAAATCATTTTGCAAAAAACTTAATTTACCAGTAGAATTTCCAGTAACCGCCTGCCCTAGCTTGTTTTGCTCAACTAAAGCAACATCTAAGCCACTATCTTTAAGTTGGTATAAAGTACTAACACCGGTAATACCACCACCAATAATTAAAACGTCAACCTCCTTATCTTCAGTTAATTTAGGGTATTCTTCTTCATTAACAGTATCTTTCCATATACTGATATTTTTCATAATAATCACCAATTTTATTATTCACAGAATAAAAAAATTAATACAAAAAAGAAGATAAAAATCTTCTATCCCATAACCTGACCACCATTCACATGAAAAACCTGCCCAGTTACATAACTAGAATCATTAGAAGCTAAATAGACAAACGTTGGTGCAAGTTCATAGGGATTAGCTCCTCTTGCCATAGCTGCATCAGCACCTAACGATGGAATTTTTAAAGCTACCCAGCAAGCAGGCTGTAATGGCGTCCAGAAAAAGCCCGGCGCAATTGCATTAACCCTAATATTTTTTAAAGCTAAATTTCTAGCAAGTGCTCTCGTAAATCCAACTATTACTCCTTTAGTTGTAACATAATCAATTAACTGTAGATCACCATAAAATGCCGTAACAGACGATAAATTAATTATTGAAGACCCACTTTTCAAATATGGTAAGACTTCTTTAGTCAAATAAAACATACCATATACATTTACCTTCATTGTCCAATCAAACTGTTCATCGCTTATGTTTCCTAAAGTATCTTGTTGATACTGCACACCTGCATTATTTACTAATATATCAATCTTTCCATATTCTCTTAACGTTTCATTAACAACACATTTACAAAAATCATGTTATAATAATTAAGAAAGGAGTATGATATTTATGGCATTTGCACCAAATGTAGCAAAAAAATGGTTTGAAAACTTATCTGTAGAAGAATTAGAGGCAAAGTATGAAGAATTAAAGAAAAATTATTGTTTTAATTCTAAAGAAGAACAAATCGATCATATTATTAAGAATTATTTAAATGCAAGCAAGGATGTAAATGATAATTCTACAAGGATTGCATTAGAGGAGTTATTGAAAGAAAAAACGGGTAAAGAATATAAAATTGAACCTAACAGATTTGAAATTTCTTTATCAGATATTATTAATTTTATAACAAATCCAGATACAGACCCATTCTGGGCTTCAACACTATCAAATTTTTTTCAAAAATTAGACGAAATAAGCGATGAAGAAAAAATGAGATTTTTAATTGAATTAGTTCAAGACAAAGATTCATTTAATGAATTTACAAAAGAAATAATACAAACACAAAACGTCAGAGAAACATACAATAAATATCAAAAAATCGCTCAAGATTTTGTTTTAATGAATACTAGAAAAGGATAAAATTAAGACAATTACATTTCGTAATCGTCTTTTTCTTTGCCTTTTTTTGTTTGATAAAATTCCTTATCTTATTTAGGGAATGAATAGTATTTAGATAGTTTTTAAATAATCTTCAAGTTCTGATATCTTGATTTTATTACTCAAGTTTTCTATATAGATATTTGTTTCATAATTAAATGCCAGAAATGTAATACCTTTAATAATTATTCTATGTGGTTCTACATAAGATAGATTTGTTCTTTCTATTGTTCTAATTGAACCTTTTTGTATTTCACATTTAGTATTGCAGAAACTACATACAAACTCTAGTTTCTTTTTTAATGCCTCTTCAATATCAATTTCTTGTTTAATAATATTTACCATTAAATCATCCCTTTCTTTTACACAACAAAAAATCAATTCCATTTCTAGAATTGATATTTATTAGTAAATTGAACCTAAGTTCAACCAGATTCTTTAATGGTGCGTGGAATGAGATTTGAACTCACACGGATCTCTCCACTACCCCCTCAAAGTAGCGCGTCTACCATTCCGCCACCCACGCATAAAAGAAACAAAAGTTTCATTTTATAAGTTTTATAACATCGTTATAAGTAATCAAAATCATCAAAGCCATAAGCAAGAAAAATCCTATCGAATGAATTGTATTCTCAAGTTTAGGATCAACCTTCTTACCAGAAATCTTTTCGATAATTATAAATAATATTCTACCTCCATCAAATGCTGGAAGCGGAAGTAAATTAATAAAACCTACATTTATGCTAAGTAATGCTGTTAAACTAACTAAAGACCAAAAGCCAGAAGAAGCAGCCTTTCCAACAACATTATAAATACCAACAGGACCAGCGAAAGATTTTAATCCCAAGCTGCCTGTAACTAAATAAAATATTGTTAATACCATTTGATAAAATAAACTTACAGTTTTAGTAAACGCATATACTAAAGCCGCAATAGGCCCTTTTTTAACCTCATCATTAATCACAAAACCATATTTATATGCGCTATTACCATCTTCAATTACCTTCTTTGGTGTAATAGTAACAAGTTTATGCTCTCCATTACGCTCAACTTCTAAAGTTATCGTTTTTCCAGAATTCACTTGAAGTTCTAAAGCAAACACATCATAATTATCAGTTTTTTTATCGTTCAACTTTAAAATTCTGTCCCCTTCTTGAAGTCCTGAAACATAAGCCGGCATATCCTTACTAATTTTTCCTACTATCACTTTATTTTGAGGAGCCCCATTAAATAAAGCTAAGAAAAACAGAAGAATAATTGCTAAAATAAAGTTATTCATTATTCCCGCAATAACCGTCATAAACTTTTGACCAAAAGTTTTAACAGAAAACTTTTTATCCTTAGGTACATCAGGATCATCTTCTACCTCTTCACCAGCCATTTGAACATAACCACCAATTGGAATTAGCCTTAAAGAATATTCAGTTTCATCATTTTTACGAGTCCACTTCAAAAGTCTTGGACCCATCCCAATTGAAAACTCATAGACATATATTCCCGCTCTCTTCGCGAAAAAGTAATGTCCAAACTCATGAATCAAAACTATAAGCCCTAAAATAAGTACAAAATAAATTAATGTCATAAATCCTCCCTTTTTACATTAAACTTATGAAAAACATAAATCCTAAAATAACAAAAATAATACTATCAAGTCTATCTAAAATTCCACCATGACCTGGTATAAGATTAGAAAAATCTTTTTTACCAAAATACCTTTTAATTGCGGAAAACACTAAATCTCCAAGTTGTCCTAACACACTAAGAAATGTACAAATAAATAACAAAGTAAATTTAGAAAACTCTACATCTATGACAGTATGATAGAACATTGCGCTTATAAACACACCCATTATTGTTCCCACTATCATCCCCTCAACAGTTTTCTTTGGAGAAATATTTTCAAGTAATTTTGTCTTACCAATAAGACTTCCTGATATATAAGCAAACGTATCAGTAACCATTGGTATCAATAATAAGAAAATTAATAAATTAAGACTCCTATTTCTTATTAAAATTAAAAGTGTCATCGAAATACTTAAAAATAAAAGCCCACCAATCATATAAAATGCATCATTAATACTATATTTACTTCTTTCATGATAAAATACCGTTGGAATTAAGAACGCCATAAATAAAGCTGAAAGCACCCTATAATCTAAAGTAAACGTTACAGAATTAATTGTAACATCGCCTAAAATAATCAATGTAATAAAAATATATGCAATAAGTTGAATAAAAATTGGTAAAGTTTTTTTAGTAGCTTTTATATCTAAAAACTCTTTTAAACCAAAAATACTAATTACATAAACCCCAATATTAAAAGGTACACCACCAATAGCTATTAATGGAATAACTATCGCTAAAACAACTAAAGCGCTAATTACTCTTGTTTTCATAATCAATACCTCCAAATCTTCTATCCCTTTTAGTATATTCTAAAATAGCCTTATCAAATTCATTTTCATTAAAATCTGGAAAATAAACTTTTGGAAAATAAAATTCAGCATATGAACATTGCCATAACATAAAATTACTAAGCCTTTGTTCACCACTTGTTCTAATCATTAAATCAACAGGCGGCAAATCCTGATATAAATATTTACTAAATATTTCTTCATTTAAACTATTAATATCTAATTTCCCATTATCAATATCTAAAGTAATTTTCCTAGTTGCATCAACTATTTCTGCTCGGCCCCCATAATTAAAACAAATGTTAAAAACTCTATTTTCATAATCTTTAGTTTCATCTTCAATTTTTTCAATAACACTTATTACCTTATTTGACAAATTTTTTCTCCTGCCAGAAAATATTGCCTTAATTTTCTCAGAATGGCAAAAATTTAGAATATCATCTAGCTTTCCAGTAAGTAATCCCATGATAAAATCAACTTCTACTTTGCTTCTTTTAAAATTCTCTGTCGAAAATAAATAAGCACTCACATATTTTATATCTTTAGAGTACGCATATTTAAGTACTCTCATAAGATTCACAAAGCCTTCTTTGTGTCCATCACTACGAGATAACCCCTGTTTTGTTGCCCATCTACCATTACCATCAACAATAATAGCTAAATGATTCGGAACTTTCATTTTTGAATAATCCAATTTAATTACCTCTCTATCCATAATCATTATAATATATTTTTGCCCATAAAACAATTAAAGTATATGATAATAAGTAAAAAATGCGTAAAATACTTATCTTTTTCCAAACAATTAATTATATGCATCATTTCTTATCCAATTATAGCAGCAAGTTTAATTAGTTTATCATCAAAAAATTCCTTAAAAAAAATAAGTACCATAAAGATACTTATTTCATTTGTTTCATAACTTCCTCAGCAAAATTTTCTTCTCTTTTTTGCATTCCTTCGCCTACTTCATAACGATACATAGCTTTTATTGTCCCACCATTATTTTTGACAAATGTCTTTACATCGATGTCACCATCTTTAACAAATGGCTGTTCTTCAAGGCAAATTTCTTTAAAGAATTTTTTTACTCTACCTTGAACCATTTTTTCAGCTATTTCGGCAGGTTTACCTTCATTAATAGCTTGTTCTTTAAGTACAGCTTTTTCTTTTTCTACCTCTGAAGCAGGAACATCTTCAGGCCTAACATAAGTAGGTCTCATCGCTGCTGCATGCATAGCAACATCTTTAGCAACCTCTACTGAAGTTCCTTCAGTAACGATTAATACAGCAATTTTTCCTCCCATGTGGATATATTCACCGAATGTTTCACTATCCTCTTTTGTAACTCTAGAAAATCTTCTTAAAGAAAGTTTTTCACCAATAGTTGCAGTTCTAGCAACTATTAAATCATTAATAGTCCCGTCTTCACAAGGAAGCTCTAAAGCCTCTTCTAAAGTATTAACATTACTCTTAATAATAGTTTCCAAAATAGTTTTAACTAAAGTTTGAAATTTTTCATTTTTAGCAACAAAATCTGTTTCAGAATTCATTTCTAATATAACTGCATCATTTCCGCTAGTTAATATTGCTGCCACACCTTCAGCTGCAATTCTATCAGCTTTTTTAGCAGCTTTAGAAATACCTTTTTCTCTTAGCCAGTCAATAGCTTTGTCGATGTCTCCACCATTTTCTTCTAAAGCTTTTTTACAATCAAGCATTCCTGCTCCAGTTTTTTCTCTTAAGTCTTTAATTAAACTTGCACTAATCATATTTTTCCCTCCTTTTATTTAAAAAGATGACATATAGTCATCTTAATTTATTAACTTAAAGCTTCAATAAGCTCAGCTTTTTTCATTGTAGAAATTCCTTTTATTCCCTTAGCTTTAGCCATTTCACGAAGTTCAGCTACTGTTTTAGTAGACAAATCCACATCGGCTTTTTTAGTTTCAGTTTTAACTTCTTTTTTAGAAACTTTAGGAGTTTCTTCTTTAACTTCAGCTTTTTCGTTATTTTCTACTTTTTCAGATGATCTATTATAATTCTTTTTATCAGATTTATGGTCATTTTTTGGTTTTCTATCTTCTTTTTTCTTAACAGTTTCTAAGGCTTTTTGCATAATATCTTCGCCTTTTTCTTCTTTACGTGCATCACTTACATAATCAACAAGTTTGCCACCATTAGCTTCAACAATTGCATTATTTAAAACACCAGTAATTAATTTAACAGCTCTAATTGCATCATCATTACCAGGAATCACATAGTCAACCATATCTGGATCACAGTTAGTATCTACAATACCAAATACTGGAATATTTAATCTTCTAGCTTCTCTGATAGCAATTTCCTCTTTAGATGGATCTACGATAAACATAGCCTGTGGTAATTTATACATGTCTCTAATACCACATAATAATTTATCTAATTTAGCATATTCTTTCTTAATACGAACAACTTCTTTTTTAGGTAGTAAATCAAATACACCATCTTTTTCCATCTTTTCGATTTGTTCTAATCTTTTAACTCTTCTTCTGATAGTTTTAAAGTTAGTAAGTGTTCCACCTAACCATCTTTCATTAACATAGTAAGAACCACTTCTTAAAGCTTCTTCTTTAACAGCATCTGTTGCTTGTTTTCTAGTTCCTACAAATAAAACTTTTCCACCATTAGCCGCAATTTCTTTTAAAGCTTCATAAGCTTCTTCAATTTTTTTTGCGGTTTTTTGTAAATCGATAATATAAATATCATCTCTAGATGTAAAGATGTATTCCTTCATTTTAGGATTCCATCTTTTAGTTTGATGTCCAAAATGAACACCTGCTTCTAATAAGTAACTCATAGAAACAACAGCCATAATTATCACTCTCTTTCGTTATTTACCCATAAACGTCTTCTTATACTTTCAACCTTTGGCCACTAGAAAATATAATCAGTTTATGTACATATTGGTTTAAAACCTTCTATATATTATCAAAAATTAATAATTAAATCAATAATGATAGTTTATAATTTAATTACTTTTAGCTGATATTGCAAGATTCAATAATCTATCTATTAAATCAGTCTCACTAATACCTAATTTTTCTATTAACATAGGATACATAGATATATTTGTAAAACCAGGCATAGTATTAACTTCATTTAAATATATTTCCTTACTATCTTTATCTATAAAGAAATCACATCTACATAGACCATGACCATCCAATGCTTTAAATGCCTTAATTGAAGTATTTCTTATATAATCACTTTCACTTAACGCT
>CAMOSR010000011.1 GCA_946625165.1 uncultured Bacillota bacterium | reverse complement strand
TAGATAAAAAGAAGATTAAATATTATTCATGTATTAAAGAATTAAATATAGATAAAAATAAACTATACTTCTTACAAACAAAAGAATATGATAATGAAAATGATAATAGTAACGTAATTTATACAGAACTAGATGGATATAAATTTATGCTTATGGGAGATGCTTCAAGTACAACTGAAAAAGAAATAATAGATAAATATAATTTACCAGATATAGATGTACTTAAAGTAGGACATCATGGTTCTAAGACAAGCAGTAGTAAAGAGTTTATAAGCGAGATAAACCCAAAGTATTCCATAATAAGTGTAGGAAAAAATAACAGGTATGGACATCCAAATAAAGAAGCACTGAATAATTTAGATAATTCAAAAATATATAGAACAGATATAGATGGTAGTATTATGTTTAAAATGAAAAATAATAAATTTAAGATTGAGACTTGTATTCCGTAGAAAGGAGTAAATATGAATTAATTTAGCAGTATAGACTTTTATTCTATTTTGTGGTAATATGACAGTGGAGGTAGCGATATGAATAATGATAATCAAATTAATATGATGGTAGATGCTGCTAGAATGATGAATTATAAATTGCATGCAGAACAACTAAATATCCCTATAGTTAATGGATTTCAAGTTGAAAACGATGGTAACCCACAAACTATATTATTAGCTTCTGGTCATGGTTTTACAGAACAGTTGACTTCTGATGGTTTTATACAAGATGGTGATTTTGAAAATAGAATTAATTTAGTTATTACAAACACAAAACAATTCATGAGAAATAATAATTGCGAAAATGTTGATAATAGTTTTATTTATTATAAAGATTATAGTAATGGTGTATTTAATTTTAAATTATATGTTCAGGATATGATTATTCCTATACAAAATGAAAAGAAAGTTATCAGGACATTAATCGCATATTTTGTTGAACCAAAAATGCATGATTTTTATCAAATGAGTTTAAGTGTTGGTCCATTTACAATGCCAACAGAACAATTAAAAATTGGAACTATTGATTTACAAAATGATCAAATTACAATATCTTTGGATAACTTAATGAAAAATATACTTGATAATTTAAAATATAAAAACTGATTTATTCTAGTTGCTATTAAGATTGCATATTTGCAATCTTTTTTCTTTGGATTTAAATCCATAAATTCGACTCACTTTTTGACAATCACCACATGGGGATTACGATCATATGGGAGAAGCCATTAATTTAGTAAATAGTAGAAAAGTAGAAAAGGTTATATTTAATTGTGGAAAATATAATAATTTGGGAAAGGAATTAATTAAAGTATTAGATAAGAAAAAAATAAAATACTATTCGTGTATTAATAAATTAGATAATCTTACTTTTTTGAATACAAAAGATTTTAATAATGAAAATGATAATAGTAATGTCATCTATACTGAACTAAATGGCTATAAATTTATGTTTATGGGAGGTGCATCTAGTACAACTGAAAAAGAAATAATAGATAAATATAATTTACCAGATATAGATGTACTTAAAGTAGGACATCATGGTTCTAAGACAAGCAGTAGTAAAGAGTTTATAAGCGAGATAAACCCAAAGTATTCCATAATAAGTGTAGGAAAAAATAACAGGTATGGACATCCAAATAAAGAAGCACTGAATAATTTAGATAATTCAAAAATATATAGAACAGATATAGATGGTAGTATTATGTTTAAAATGAAAAATAATAAATTAATTGTTGATACTTGCAGCCCATAGAAAGGCAGATGATAAAATGAATGAAGTAAAGAAATATACAGAAAAAGTGTTTGAAGATATAAAATATATAGATGAAAATGGGGTTGAATATTGGCATGCTAGAAAATTAACGTCTTTACTTGAATATAGTAAATGGGAAAATTTTAATAATCTAATTATAGAAAATGGTTCTATTGATAATAAGGTTGAATTTATCCATGTTTTAAATCCTAATAATAAAAATGTTTCATTTAAAACATCATATATTTTAGGAAGCAATTATAACTCACTTGATGTTAATATATCGTATTAATAACACGTAAAAATAGATTTTAGATTTATTAAACTTAAAACCTTTATGTTTAACATTATACATGATATAATAAAAATACAAGGAGATAAAAAAAATGGAAATAATTGATTACGTAAGTAAAATATTAGAATTGTCAAAAGAAGATACACTAAAAAACAGCAAAAAAATAGATAATAATTTAACTTATTATTGGAATCCAATGCGTGGAGGAATTAGCTTAATAGTTGATGATAAGGGTAATTATTTAGCTGCTGTTTCCTGCGTTAACTATGATAAATTACTTAAAGATTTCAAAAATGGGCAAAGAAATAAAAACTTTTTCCAAGAAAAATAATAGCGGCAATTACTGATTATATTTTAAAAATGCAGATAGAAATATCCGCATTTTCTTTATAAATATTAAAAAAACTCTAACCTTTTAAACAAAAATAAAATAAAGATAGATAAATTATACATACAAACATATAATGATAGAATATATTATTATTAGAGATACATCAAAAAGAAGTAAATACTCTTTATCAATACATATAATTTAAAACAAATGGATATATTAAAAGTAAGAATAAAAGTTCTAAACTATTACTTCTTCAGAATTCATCAAAATTATTAGGCCTAAAATAGCATTAATCTCTAATAGAAAAAAATCATATCATCACCCCCATAATAATTAAAAAAAGTAAAACTCTAATTATCCAAATAGGTGGTACTATTAGAATAAAATAAATAAAAAACCATCTATAAACCCGTCCGCTAATGCATTAGCGTTTTATATAGATGAGCTTAAGCTCAAAAAATAAGACTCGCAAAAAATACGGGTCTTATTTTTTAAAAATACATTGACAAAAAAAAATTTGTGGATATAATACATACCAAAAAGGAGGAACTAACAATGACAAAAACACCACAATACGCTTCGATTCCTATCAAGTGCCTAGAGATAAACTCCTCCCCAAAAAAACTCAGCATTAAAACATTTAAGCCTGTATTCAAACTATCTAAGCATAACCCTTACAGCAAATTAAAAATGAACAGCGTAATAGTTAAAATAGAGTCAGATAAAAATCCTTACATAGAAGAAGTACTTACTAAAAATAAAATAGGCTTGAACAAGAAAGACGGTTATAAAATATATTTAAAAGGTGATACAATATATAATTTATGCACTAAAGAAGAAGCATATTTAAAAGTAGCCGAGCAATTAAATTATAAAGAAGAGATAAATAAATTATTTAGAAACACTTAAATAACATAATTATTAACCCCATACTTATTATCTTTAGGATCTAAAAACAAAGGCCATTTTAAGGGAAAATAAGTAAGAAGACCAAAAATAATATAAACCAAAACAATTCCTAAAATTCCGATAACTGGGCCACACTTAATATGACCTCGATTCATTATAAAATAGCCAATAACTGAAACAAAATATATTGTAATAAATAAACATATTATATTCAAAATAAATGATTCACCAGTAAACATATAAATAGGATAATATATTATTAAAAAAACAAATATAGAAGATAAACTCATGATAAAAGCACTTAATAAAAAATTATTATGATTTATTCCGAACTTTTTCAAAAGAAAATATTCCAAAACTTCCCAAAATAAAATAGTAGTTACCAGCATTTTCATGTGTTCCCAAATACTTTCATTAACTGGAAAAAACAATGAAAATAGAAAATTAGGAAACCACTGATATAAAAAATGAGACAAAAAACATAAGATAAAAATCGCAAAAATACCAACAGTTTTTATTTTTTTTAATGACATAATAATCACCCCAGTATTAATCTATTATATGCATAATTTACAAAAATATGTTAAAAAAAACAAAACAAATGTTCTGAAAAACGCAACAAATTTGCTTTTTTTAAAACTTTTTTGCGAAAAAAAAAGGAAATTGACAAAAAATCTAGAATATTAATATATAGAGGGGTATGATACCATGAAGGCACTAACTCAGGAAAAATTAAACGAAATAAGAAACAGTGTTAATATCGTCGATGTGATATCATCATACATATCGCTAACTCCTAGAGGAAAAAATTACTTTGGTGTCTGTCCATTTCACGATGACAATAATCCAAGTATGAGCGTAAGCTCGGATAAACAAATATACAAATGTTTTTCGTGCGGCGCTACTGGGACAGTTTTTAAATTTATAATGGATTACGAAAACATAACCTTCAACGAATCCGTACAAAAAGTAGCTAGTCTTGGCGGAATTAAAATTGACTTAGGCTATGTTCCCAAAACTAAAGATTACAGTGAACAATATGACATATATGACTTAAGTTTAAAATTCTACATTAATAATATAAATACTTCAAAAGGAAAAGAAGCAAAAGAATATTTAAAAGAAAGAGGCATAACCGAAGAAACCATCAAAGAATTTCAAATCGGACTAGCTTTAAGAAGTAAAAATACTCTCGCAAATATTTTAATAAAAAAACATAAACCAGAAGAAGTATTAAAAAGCGGTCTTATTGGCAAAAACGAATATGGTTATTTTGATTTATTCTATGATAGAATCATGTTCCCACTGTATAACTTAAATGGTAAAGTAATTGCCTATAGTGGAAGAATTTACAACAGAAAAGATAATTCAAAATATTTTAATACTAGAGAAACTGAAATATTTAAAAAAGGGGAGCTTTTATACAACTATCACCGAGCTAAAGACATAGCAAGGCAAAAAAATCAAATAATAGTTATGGAAGGATTCATGGATGTCATAAGAGCCCATTCAGTCGGCATAAAAAACGCTATCGCCACAATGGGAACCGCTGTTACAAAAGAACAAGCATCACTAATTAAAAGAATGGCCAAAGAAATAATACTGTGTTTTGATGGCGATGAGGCCGGAGCTAAAGCCACCAAAGCTTGCGCGGAAGAATTAAATAAAATAGGAATTATTCCTAAAGTAATTAGGCTTGAAAATAATATGGACCCCGATGAATACATCAAAGAATATGGCAAAGAAGCTTTTGAAAGAAAATTAAATAATCCAATAAGTATTATGGACTTTGAACTTTCATATTTAAAAAACGGCAAAGACCTAAATAATGCAGTCGATAAAGCTAAATACATAAATCAAATAATTGAGGAAATAAATAAAATAAATGATGACATCTTAAAAGAAGTAACAATTAAAAAAATAGCTGATGAAACTAAAATAGATGAAGAAATAATTAGAAAACACCTGGTAGAAAAACCAAAAGTAGTAAAAAAAGAAAAATCATTACCAAAACTGACAAAATATGAAAAAGCCGAAAAAGCTCTAATTTACTTTATGCTAAAAAGCCAAGAAGTTATTAAAATGTATGATAAAAAAGTAACCTACATGCCAACTAAAGAATACAGACTTTTAGCAAGAGAAATAAGTGCTTTTTACCACGAATACAATAATATTAATGAAGCCAGTTTCATCGACTATATAGAAGGCGACACTGAACTAACTAATACAATTAGAAAAGTAAATCAAAACATTAATGCTGAAAAATATACATTAGAAGAAATAGAAGATTATATAAATGTTATAAAAGAATACAATGTTAACACTGCAATCGAAAGAATGCAAGATAAAATGCATGAAATATCAGATCCACTAAAAAAAGCAGAAATTGCTCAAAAAATTATAGATTTAAAAAAAGGAGTGTAATATATGTTTGAAGAAATTAAAACATTTGAAGAAAGAAAAAAAGAATTAATTGAACTTGGTAAGAAGAACGGAACAATTACCTATGAACAATTAGCCGAAAAATTAAAAAATCTAGAATTAGACGCTGATTCATTAGACGACCTATACAACGCTTTAAGCGAAAATAACATACAAGTAGTTTCAGAAAACGATGATGATACAGATGGCGACGTTAAAAATATAAGTGATGAATTACTTACTAAAGACTTAACTATTAATGACCCGGTAAGAATGTATTTAAAAGAAATCGGACAAATAAAACTACTTACGACCGAAGAAGAATTAGAGCTTGCTGATAGAATTGCCGAAGGTGACGAACAAGCTAAAGCAACTCTTGCCGAAGCAAACCTTCGTTTAGTAGTTAGTATTGCTAAAAGATACGTTGGAAGAGGAATGCTATTTCTTGATTTAATCCAAGAGGGAAATATTGGACTAATGAAAGCCGTTGAAAAATTTGACGTCACCAAAGGATATAAATTTTCAACATACGCTACATGGTGGATTAGACAAGCAATTACAAGATCAATTGCCGACCAAGCTAGAACTATCAGAGTCCCTGTTCATATGGTAGAAACAATTAATAAACTAGCCAGAATAGAAAGACAATTAACACTAGAATTAAATAGAGAACCAACTGAAGAAGAACTGTCAAAGAAAATGGGGACAAGCGTTGAAAAAATTAGAGACATTTATAAAATCAGTCAAGAACCAGTAAGTCTCGAAATCCCTATTGGTGAAGAAGAAGACTCACACTTAGGAGACTTTATTCCAGACGAAACAAATATGAGTCCAGAAGACTTCGCTGTAAACGAACTATTAAAAGATGAAATTTCTGAAGTATTACTAACGTTAACCGAAAGAGAAGAAAAAGTTATTAGACTTCGCTTTGGGCTAGAAGATGGTAGGCCACGAACTCTAGAAGAAGTTGGCCAACTATTCGGAGTAACAAGAGAACGTATTAGACAAATAGAAGCCAAAGCTCTAAGAAAACTGAGACACCCATCTAGAAGCCGAAAGCTAAAAGATTATTTAGGTGACTAATTTAAAGATTAAGCCAAGGCTTTTAGAAATATGCAATCTAATAGAACCAAACTCTAAAATTGTTGACGTTGGTGCAGACCATGCACTTTTAGATATATATCTAAACAAACATAAAAATTGTACATGCTTAGCTACAGATATCTCAGAAAAATGCATTGAAAGAGCTAAACAAAACATTATCAAATATAATGCCAATGTAAAAACTAAGATAAATGATGGTCTAAATGGTTTAGAATTAAACGATGAAATCATAGTTATATCAGGAATGGGAACTATAACTATCAAAAAGATACTAAATAAAGATATTACAAACGACCTAATCGTTGTAACTCATACTGATGTTGACGAATTAAAATCATTTTTGAAAAACAAAAATTACGAAATAACTTTAGAAAAGAATATATTTGATAAAAGAAAATATACTATCATATATGCAAAAGCAAAGAAGATATGCTAATTATATCTTCTTTTCATTTTGACGGCTTGGCTATACTAATAAAATAACCAGATTTCATATCTGATTATTTTTAAATAAAGAAAGTAGGCCCACCATTGTTAATTTGATAGTTTTCCTCTTGCTTATCCAAAGTATTATTTTCAAAAGTAGCACTTGCATTACTGTTTTGTGAAGGAACATCCATCTTTTTAAACTCATTCATGACTTTGAACATAGTTTTTGCATTTCTCATCATAGGAGCCGCCTCTTTAATAATAGGAATAGCCTGATTAACTAGACCCAGTGTTCTTTGAGCACCGTTAAGAATAGTTCCAAGAGTAATTCCTCCTCGGCTAAATAAACCAGAAAAAAGTCTTGGAGATTCTGCCATACTAATTGGATTCATTAAATAATAAGGATTATAATAATTCATCTGTCAAAGCTCCCTTCAACATATTATATGTTTTGATTAAAAAAAGTTTTATTTTAATTGCAATTATGATATAATGAAATAGTAAAGAGAATAGGAAGGTGCTTATATGGAACACGAAGTATTGTTAAAGCCATGTATATATGTTTATCACGGCGTAATATTTATCCTAAAATTGATAGGCAATTTTTTAAAATATTTCTTCCTAGGCCTAAAAAGATTTCCTAGTTTATTTGCAAACATGCTCGGATATTCAACATTAGGAATAAGAAATATATTTAGTAGTTCAAAGCACAAAAACAAAAGTCAAATACAAAATGTTGATGAATCATCAAGCAATAAAGCATTTGTTGAAAGCAAAAAAACTGCTGAAGAAACAAAAACCGAAAAAAAAACTCAAGATGAATCAGAAGAATACATAAATGATAACAGTAACTTCCTATATAACGAAGATATGCCAAAAAAAGAATCATTAATAAAAAAAATAATCGATACATTAAATAAAGGTGTTGGTGGAACCAAAAAAAATATAAACCTGCCAGAACTAAAAATAAATTTTGATGGCGATGACGCTAAAAAATCTAAGACAAAACAAACTTATGAATATCTAATTGAAAACCCAGAAGGGAAAATTGTAAAAGGATATTTTAATGCATATTCAAAAGTTGAAGTTCATTCTTTCCTAGTAAGTGAAGGAAATAAAGTATATAAAATTGAAACAAATAAATGGATTAACTTATTACACGGAAACAATAGAAAATCAATGCATAAATTTAAAACAAAAGATTTAATATTCTTTTTAGCACAGTTATCGACCTATTTAAAAGCTGGAATAGCACTAGCAGATGCCTGTAAAATATTATCAAAGCAATTTAAAGAGACACAATATAAAAGAATACTACAAAGCATTGTCTATGACTTATCAGTTGGCCTAAGTTTCAGCGAAGCTTTAGCCAAACAAGGAGAAACGTTTCCACCAATCCTGATTAACATGGTTAAGACGGCCGAAATGACTGGAGAACTCCCAGAAACACTAGACGATATGGAAGAATACTTCAGTGAAATGGAAGCAACTAGAAAAGCCATGATAACGGCTATGATGTATCCGGCAATCATTTTTATAATTGCAATTGGCGTCGGAACATTTATTATGTTATACGTTGTGCCAAAATTCGTCGATATATATAATAGTATGGATAATGCAAATATACCAGCCATTACTTTAATAGTTTTAGGACTAAGCGATTTTCTTAAAAAATATATCATTTATATTGGTATAGCTTTAGTACTTATACTTCTATTATTAATATATTTATATAAAAACGGCAATGCTTTCAAACGTACTATACAATATATCTTAATGCACCTACCAGTATTTGGAAATGTAATTATATATAATGAAGTCACAACGTTTACAAAAACCTTTTCTTCTCTATTATCACATAACGTATTTATAACCGATAGTATGCAAATACTAGACAAAGTTACAAATAACGAAATATATAAAGAAATGATACACGAAGCAATCAACAGCATCTCGAAAGGAAAACCAATTTCATCAGCTTTTAAAAACCATTGGGCTTTTCCAATTCCTGCCTACCAAATGATTGTTACAGGAGAAAAAACAGGCCAACTTCCAGAAATGATGAAAAAAGTTTCAAATTATTATCAAGACTTACACAAAAACTCAGTTACTAGAATTAAAACATTTATTGAACCAGTACTAATTATAATGCTAACTGCTATTGTTGGAGTAATAGTGCTTTCAATTGTAATACCAATGTTTCAAATGTACAGCAATATACAAGCATAAGGGAGAAATCTTTATGAATATAACAATAAGTATAATAATGTTTATATTAGGAACTATTTTTGGTTCCTTTTACAATGTAATTGGATACAGAATACCAAAAGAAGAATCAATAGTATTTCCACCAAGTCACTGTCCAAATTGTAATCATAGACTAAAATCCTATGAATTGATCCCAGTTTTATCATATCTTTTTCAAAAAGGTAAATGTCGAAGTTGCCAGCAAAAAATATCACTATTTTACCCAATTTTTGAATTATTAACAGGAACATTATTTATGCTCGCATACATGTCATTTGGACTTAATTCAAATCTCATAATTGCTTTAACCTTCATATCTTTACTCATTATAATTACCATTAGTGATTATAACTATATGATTATTCCCGACAACGTATTAATATTCTTTGGAATAATAATATTATTAGAAATAGGTATAATATATGGACCTAGTAAAGTTCTAATATCCATTTTAAACGGAACACTTTCATTTATATTTATGTTCACACTAAAAAAACTTGGAGACTTTATTTTTAAAAAAGAATCAATGGGTGGTGGAGACATAAAACTACTATTTATATTTGGCATGGTTTTGTCATTTCCTATTGCCATACTATCCATATTTGTAGGATCACTAATAGGATTACCACTATCGCTTATCTTAGTTAGAAAAAATAGTGACCACATAATACCGTTTGGCCCATTTCTTGCAGCTGGCGCCATAATACTATTACTAACAAAAATAGACTTAACCACTATAATTAGTTTTTACAATTTTTAAAAAAGATACATTTTCTAAATTAATATAAACAAATAAAAAAAGTAAATTCATATAATGAATTTACTTTTTCATATATAAAAATAACATAAAGCATTAAAACCAATAATTTATAATAATAAATAAAATATGCTACATTGTTAATAAAAGAGAAAATATATGAAAAACACCAAAACAAAATATTTACAATTAATTTTTTATAACAAAAGTGTTATAATAAAAATAGAAAGAGTGATAATATGAAACCATTAATACTATGCATTTTAGATGGAGTAGGGGTAAGAAAAGAAAAACACGGAAACGCCTTATCAGAAGCAAAAATGCCTAACCTTGATTACCTACTTAAGACATATCCAAACAGCTTACTACAAGCAAGTGAAAAATACGTTGGTCTTCCAAACGGACAAATGGGAAATAGTGAAGTAGGGCACATAAACATTGGAACAGGACAAACTATAAAGCAATCAATTGACATAATTTCTGATTCAATAAAAGATAAAACAATATCGCAAAATACCGAACTACTAGAACTAATAAACCACGTAAAAACTAACCATTCCGATTTACACATCTGCGGCCTACTCAGTAATGGTGGAGTTCACTCCCATATTGACCATTTAATAGGTATTATTGATACTTTAAAAAATCAAAACCTAAATATATACTACCACATATTTACAGATGGAAGGGATACCGCCCCATGTGAGTCATTAAAATTCATCCATAAATTAGAAGAAAAAATTAAAAAGACAAATTGCGGTAAAATAGCTACAATAAGTGGTAGATACTATTCCATGGACAGAGATAACAGATGGGATAGAATTGAAAAAACCTATAACGAAATGACAAGTATTACCAAAACTTACGACATTGATAAAAAAATAAATGAATATTATCAAAACAACATAACCGACGAATTTATAATTCCATTTTCCGCGTCAAATGGAATAATTAAAGATGGCGATGGCATTTTAGTATTTAATTTTAGACCAGATAGACTTAGAGAGCTTTTTTCAGCCCTAACGAACCCCAAGTTTACAAGTTTTAAAAGAAAATACATAAATAATCTAAAACTAGTAACAATGATGCCAGTCGATAAAAGTGTAATTTGCTCAAACATGTTCAGCCATCCAAAAATTAACAATTACTTAGGCAAAGTGTTTGAACAAAACAATTTAAAACAATTAAGAATTGCCGAAACCGAAAAATACGCTCACGTTACATACTTTTTTGACGGCGAAAACAAGGACAAGCTAAAAAATTGTGACCAACTACTTATTCCATCACAAAAAGTTGCCACATACGACTTAAAGCCAGAAATGAGTGCTTATGAAATAACAAATAAACTATTAGAAAATATCGAAAACTATGATATAATTATATTGAATTATGCAAACGGAGATATGGTTGGCCATACTGGGAACTTTAAAGCTACAATAAAAGCTTTAGAGACTATAGATAAATGCCTCGGAAAAATATACAAAAAAATTATGGAATTAAACGGAATAATGATTATTACTGCCGACCATGGCAATTGTGACAAAATGATTGATAAAAACGGAAATATCATAACCTCTCATTCATTAAGCAAAGTTCCGTTAATCATTACTAATAAAAACATAAAATTAAAAAACGGAAAACTATCAGATATTGCCCCAACCATATTAAACTTATTAAACATTAAAGTTCCAAAAGAAATGACAGGAGAAAATTTAATTATAAAGTAGGGTAAATATGAAAACAAATTATCAAATAATTATGGAAAACATAATAAATAATTTAGAAAAAAAGCCAAGGCTATTATTACACGCCTGCTGCGGTGTATGTTCAAGCTCAGTCCTAGAAAAATTAATCCCTTATTTTACAATAACGGTATTATACTACAATCCAAATATATACCCAGAAGCCGAATATCAAAAAAGACTTTCTACTCTAAAAGAATTAATTGAAAAAATGTACTTAAACATAGAAGTAATGGAAATCGGATATGACAGTGAAAAGTTTGAAAAAATGTCAAAAGGACTTGAAAAAGAAAAAGAAGGCGGAGAAAGATGTACAAAATGTTTTTATCTAAGATTAGAAGAAACCGCAAAAATAGCCAAAGAAAAAAAATACGATTATTTTTGTACAACTTTATCTGTAAGCCCTTACAAAGACTCCCAGAAACTAAATAAAATTGGAAAAGTCTTGGAAGAAAAATACAACATTAAATATTTATATTCAGATTTTAAGAAAAAAGAAGGATATAAAAGAAGTAACGAACTATCAAGAAAATACAACCTTTATCGACAAAACTATTGTGGATGTAAATACTCATTAAATGAAATAACAATAAAGTAGAAGTAAGAGGTAAGAATTATGAACAAAAAACATATAACCATAATTTGCATTATAACATTTTTCATCATATGCTTAACGGGCTTATTAATATTCTTCTTTTGGCCAGCCCATTTTGAACTTACAAAAGGAAATATAATATTAAAATATGGTAAAAAATATAGTGAACCAGGCTACTCAGTCACAAGGTTTGGAAAAAACTATACAAACAAAGTTAAAGTTAAAAACAACGTGAACACTAAAAAAATAGGTGCTTATACCGCAATATATTCAGTTAAAATCAATGGTGTAACATTCAAGAAAAATAGAGTAATCAAAATAGTAGATAATGAAAAACCCAAGATAACTCTAAAAGGAACCGAAAAAACCGATGTATGCCCGAATACTAAATATAAAGAGGAAGGATATACAGTAACAGATAACTACGATAAAAATTTAGAAGATAAAGTCAAAGTTAATATCAAATCAGAAGAAATTATCTATACAGTCTCTGACTCATCGAAAAACAAAGCAAAAGTTATAAGAAGTTTAACATATCAAGATAAAACAAAGCCAGAAATAACCATAAAAGGCAGTACTAACATTAATATATATGTAGGTTCGCCATATAAAGATCAAGGCGCAACCGCAATCGATAACTGTGATGGAGATATAACTAAAGATATAAATTCGCAAGGTAAGGTTGATACAAATAAAACTGGAACTTATAAAATAACTTATACAGTTAAAGACAAAGCAAATAATGAAGCACAAACAGTTAGAACCGTTAACGTCATAAATAAACAAACATCATCATTAAATAATGGCAAACCTGGAACCATATATCTAACATTTGACGATGGTCCAAAAGATGGAACAACAAACATCATACTAGATATATTAAAAGAAGAAAAAGTACCAGCCACATTCTTTGTTACAAGTAGAGGTCCAGATAATTTAATAAAAAGAGAACATGATGAAGGACACACTGTAGCACTCCACACATCAACACACGACTATAGTATAGTATATGCCTCAGATGAAAGCTTTTACAACGATTTAACAACAATACAAAATAGAGTAAAAAGAATCACCGGTGAAACATCCATGATAATTAGATTTCCTGGTGGTTCATCCAATACCGTAAGTAGGAGATATTCACCAGGCATAATGTCAAGGCTAACTGAAAGTACTCTTGCCAAAGGCTATAAATATTACGACTGGAACATATCATCAGGTGATGCTGGTGGAACAAACACTTCAAGTGGAGTATACAACAATGTAGTAAGCAATCTAAAAAAAGAAAGAGCTAATATGATCTTAATGCACGATATAAAACCATATACAAGAGATGCCTTAAGACAAATAATACAATTTGGTAAAGAAAATGGTTATACATTTGAAAAAATAACTATAGATACCCCAATGATTACTCAGCGTGTCAACAACTAAGACACGCTTTTACTTTAAACAAAAACTATTGACAAAATTAGCCATTATGTAATAAAATTTACTAAGCAGTAATAAAATAAAAGGTAAGTGAAGGAAGGAAAACACATGATAAAATTAATGAGATTTTTTACAAAAAAAGACAAAGCAAATATTTTTTTATGCATTTTATTTGTCATAGGAAGTGTATGGTTAGAGCTTAAAATGCCAGACTACATGTCACAAATAACAATTTTAGTACAAACAGAAGGTAGCAAAATGAAAGACATTCTTATAAATGGAGGATATATGCTACTATGTGCCCTCGGAAGTCTAATATTCACCATTATGACTGGATATCTAGCTGCCAATATATCATCAGACTTTTCCAAGAAAATCAGAAAAGCCATATTTGATAAAGTAGGAAACTTAGGAATGCAAGAAATAAAAAGTTTTTCTACAAGCAGCCTAATCACAAGAACAACCAATGATGTAACCCAAGTAGAAATGCTAATAGGCATGGGGCTACATCTACTTATAAAAGCGCCAATAACCGCAGTCTGGGCCGTTACTAAAATACTAAATAAAAGCTGGCAGTGGAGTGCAATTACTGGAGTAGCCATAGTAATTCTTTTAAGTATAATCTCTATATTAATAAAAATAGTTGTTCCAAGATTTAAAATAGTTCAAAAATTAACTGACAAAATAAATGGCATAACTAGAGAAAACTTAACTGGCATTAGAGTTGTCAGAGCATTTAACGCCGAAAAATTTGAAGAAAGCAAATTTAACAAAATAAACAATGAACTTACAGATACGCAACTTTTTAACCAAAAGAAATTTGCAATTATGTCACCAATTATGTACTTAGTTCTGTATGGTGTCACCCTAGCAATATATTTCACCGGAGCATATCTTATAAAAGATGCACTAATTGCTGATAAACTTGCCATATTTGGCAATATGGTGGTCTTTAGTTCATATGCCATGCAAGTCATAATGTCATTCTTAATGCTTGCCATGATATTTATGATTTTGCCTAGAGCACAAGTTTCAGCTAATCGTATTAACGAAGTTTTAGATACTACCTTAAGTATAATATCAGGAAAATATGATAAAAACACCACCGAAAAAGGGACCGTTGAATTTAAAAAAGTTTCATTTAAATACCCTAATGCCGATGAATACGTCATCAAAGACATATCATTTAAAGCAAAAAAAGGAGAAACCATTGCCTTTATAGGTTCAACTGGTTCAGGCAAATCAACCTTAATAAATCTAGTTCCAAGATTTTACGACGCCACCGAAGGTGAAGTCCTAGTCGACGGAATAAATGTTAAAGAATATAAATTAGAAACACTTATGAATAAACTAGGATATGTCCCACAAAAAGCTATCATGTTTAATGGCTCAGTTAATTACAACGTATCTTACGGTGATAACGGCAAAAATATAACAAAAGAAAACATCAAAAAAGCAATTGACATCGCCCAAGCAACAGAATTTATAACAAAAATGGATAACTCCTACGAAAGCAATATAGCGCAAGGCGGAACAAATATATCTGGTGGTCAAAAGCAGAGACTTGCCATCGCCAGAGCCATCGCTAGAGACCCAGAAATATACATATTTGATGATTCATTCTCAGCTCTAGACTATAAAACAGATGCCACATTAAGGAAAGAACTAAAAAAATATACTAAAGACGCTACCAGTTTAATCGTTGCACAAAGAATTGGTACTATTATGAATGCTGACAAAATAATCGTCTTAGATAAAGGCATATGCGCTGGAATCGGAACACATAAAGAGCTACTTAAAACATGCGAAGTTTATAAACAAATAGCACTATCACAACTTTCAAAGGAGGAGTTAGAAAATGCCTAAAAACGAAAAACATATGCCAAGACCTAGAGGCCCAATAGGAACTGGTGAAAAAGCCAAAGATTTTAAAAGTGCTATCATAAAACTTTTCAGTGCCTTAAAACAATATAAAATTCTATTAATAATTGCTTTCACTCTAGCCATTTTAGGTTCCATCTTATCGATAACTGCTCCAAATAAACTATCAAAACTAACAGATGAAATTTCCAAAGGACTTGTTATAAATCAAAATAATTTACAAACACTTACAAAAAAATCATCAAAAAATTTAAACGAAGAAACAATTAAAAATATGCTTCCTACCGTCTTAGGAATAAGACTAGATGAAAATACCATAACAAAAATCCTTTTATCGAATGAAATAACAAACAAAGACAAACAAACATTCAAAGAATTATTAGAAAATATAAAAAATGAAAAAGAACAAACTAAACAGCTAAAACTCTTAAGCTCACTTCCAGATAGTATTTTGAACATTATATTACCAACCACCACATATGAAGGAACAGAAATCACAAGTGAAGAAAAAATAAGATTATTAAAATCATTAAATAAAGGTCCACAAAACATAGACCTCCCGGTAAGTATTCAAAACATCCTATTTAAAGAAATAGAAATAGAAGGTACAAAAATATCTGGAATAGATCAATATAAATTTCTAAAAATCATGGGAACCCTATCAAAAAAATCATCTGCTGAAGAACTATATAAAAAAATAGATAAAATGCCTAAATCAATAAAAAAAGTTATAAGCCCTTATATGAATATTAAGAAAGTAAAAAAAATAACAATATTCTTACTATGTTTGTATCTATGTAGTGCTCTATTCACATATATTCAGTCCATCATAATGACTACAGTATCAAATAAATTCGCTAATAGCCTAAGAAACAAGATATCAAGTAAAATAAACAAATTACCTTTAAAATATTTTGATAAACATTTAAGTGGAGACATTTTATCAAGAGTAACGAACGACGTTGATACAATCGCCCAAACTATGAACCAATCACTTGCCTCATTAGTAAGCAGCATAACACTATTTATAGGCACGATTATAATGATGTTCATAACAAGCTGGCACATGGCAATAACCGCAATACTTTCAAGCTTCGTAGGTTTTGCAGGCATGATGTTTATTCTTAAAAATTCACAAAAATATTTTAAAGAAAGACAAGAAGAATTAGGAAAACTAAACGGGCATATTGAAGAAATATATTCAGGATTAAATGTTGTAAAAGCATATAATGGAAGTAATGAAGCTAACAAAAAATTTGATGAATACAACAAAAAAGTATGTGAAAGTAACAAAAGAAGCCAATTCATATCAGGACTAATGCAGCCAATAATGATGTTTATTGGAAACTTTGGATACGTTGCCGTATGCATTGTTGGAGCTTTACTTACAATGAATAACATGATTACATTTGGAGTAATAGTTGCCTTTATAACTTACGTAAGACTATTCACTTCGCCATTATCACAAATTGCCCAAGCCATGACATCTCTCCAATCAGCTGCTGCCGCATCAGAAAGAGTATTCGAATTTTTAGAAGAAGAAGAAATGAAAGAAGAAAAACATCTAAAACAATACCTCGAAAAATCAAAAGTAAAAGGAGAAATTTCATTTGAAAATGTCGAATTTACATATGACGGTAATGACAAACCAACAATTAAAAACTTTAGTGCCAATATACACCCTGGTCAAAAAATAGCCATCGTCGGACCTACTGGAGCTGGAAAAACAACAATGGTAAATCTGCTTATGAAATTTTATGAAATAAATAAAGGAGATATTAAGATAGACGGAATATCAACAAAAACACTTTCTAGAGAAAACATCCACGAATTATTTACAATGGTGCTTCAAGATACATGGCTTTTCAGTGGTACAATTAAAGAAAATATTGTATTTAATAGAGACAATATCACAGATGAAGAAGTCAAAAGTATATGTAAAGAAGTTGGCTTAGACCACTTCATCAGAACCCTTTCAAAAGGATACGACACGCCATTATCTGATAATGACAGTGTATCAGCCGGCCAAAAGCAACTAATAACCATTGCCAGAGGTATGACAGAAAATTCACCATTCCTAATTTTAGATGAAGCAACATCGAACGTCGATACTAGAACTGAAGAATTAGTAAACAACGCAATGAATAAACTTGCCAAAGGAAAAACATCATTTATAATAGCTCACAGACTATCAACAATCAAAAATGCTGATTTGATATTAGTCATGAACGAGGGCAACATCATCGAACAAGGAACTCATGAAGAACTCATGAAAAAAGATGGTTTTTATACCAAACTATATAATGCCCAGTTTGAAGAATAGACTTGTTTTCTATTCTTTTTCATTGTATAATTAATGTTACCGGAAAGGTAGATGGGTATGGACACATTTATATTACTGATAGGATATGGTGCAGAACTAATAGTACTAAACATAATAGGCACAGCCATATATTTAAATTCAAAACAAAGACACTATAAACTTCAAAAAACTAAACAATTTATACAAAAAAACATCCATAACTCTAAAATTGAGAAAACCATTTATGCAAAATTAAGTAGTGAAGAAAAAGAAAAAATTTTAATAATTTCTAATAAACTAAAAAAGCAAAGATGGCAGCTAAATAATTTTTTCAAAATCCTTTTACAAAACACAGACGAGAAAAACCTAAGACATTTTAGCAATAACATTCAAACACTCAAGATTTATAGAAAACCAACGAACATACTAACCATGCTTGTCCAAAATAAAAATACTGCTGCCGAATATATTCAAAGTAAAAATTGTATAATAATGTACATAAATAGTGATAATGCTTTATACCATGAACTTTTACATATGTCATCAAGCAGCGAAAAACGTGCAAGTTCCGGTTTTCACCGCATACTTCATAGTAGAAATATAAATATATATCCAGGATTAGATATTACATATAATGAAATAGGTAGAGGAATAAACGAAGGATACACAGAACTATTAAATAATAGACTTTTTAAAAACAGAAGTACATCATACATAAGACTTCAAAAAATTGCCCACCTAATTGAATTATTCTTTCAAGATAAAAAAGAAATGGAAAATTATTATTACAACGATAATATTGAAGGAATAATTTATGAATTAAATAAATACATGAGTTTAGAAGAAATAATCGAATTGCTCATAGATATAGATGAAATATACTATCAAAATCCCATAAACTTAGCAAAATATTTTGAAGTAAAAAGAAGACTGTTAAAAATATACCAAAAATACAAAAGTGAAGAAGAAACCTCAAAATTCAAAAAAGAATATAAAGAAAATCATTTTATAAAAATATTAAAAAGGCAGGTATAAAAGCACACTATGAAAACAAAAGAAACTTATCAAAAACTTACAGAAGATGAAGAAATATCATCTATTATATATTCTTTAATTACAACATCTGATAGTATAGAAAAAAAGCAGAAAAGCCTAGAAGAATATAACCCTATAAACTTCCTAGTAAAATGTTTATATGATGAAAACATGCCTATATATAATCACCTAGAATTTATCACACGCAAAGGTGGCGCTAGAAATATTATAAATGATGTATCATCATATAGAAAAATTAAAAAATACGAAGTAAAAAAAATTAAACCACTTAAAGAATTATTTAAAAGATTCAATTGCCATACAAAAGAGGACATCATCAATTTTATAACACACATATATACAAATAGAGAAAAAGAAATATTAGAAAAAAATGAAATTATTAAAACAGTTTTAATGGCCTACCAAGTATACTACAAAAACAATATATCATTAAATACATGGCCAACAAAAAAACAAATTTATATCGACTTTTTAACATATACAATAAATCAAACAAAAGAAGATCTAAGCATTATGGATAGCGCAATTGGACTAGGATTAAATAGTAACCACGGCAGCAGAGTTTTAACTATGAATCACTTAAGATATTACGGTGTTAAAATAATGATAATAGCCGACGGAACTGGTTATTATGAAAGCGAAAACGCAGCCTATCAATTCTGCGAATATATGAACGAATGGTTTTGGAAATCAAACCCATACGAAGAGAATTTTGATATTAATATAAAAAACGCCATTAAATTAATAAACTATAAAATTGGAGAAAATTGCCAAGAAAGGCAAGACTATACACAAACTTCTGCCTCAGTTGTAGTCATAACCCCAGAAAAAATATACATCTCCTCAATAGGAAATACTAGAGTATATCTAGTAAGAGATGGAGAATTAACACGAATAAAACGAAAAGAAAGCATATATGATGACATCATAGAAAAAGGGAAAAGAGTACCATTTACTAAAACATATGCTCAAAGTATTCCGTATGATACAATCGGGCACATAATTAAAGACTCAAATAAATGCCGCCCTGAAGTAGTAACTATTCCAGCATCATTTATTGACGGCATTCTTGCTATATCATACGGTGTTTATCAAAATACAACCGATGAAGAACTCGAAATAATCTTAAAAAACTGTATTGTTGAAGATACCGCCAAAGCTATATCATCTAAAGCTGAATTTGGAATAATCAAAAATCCAAAATATAGGAATTTGTTTTCAGATCAACAAATAAGTGGCTCAAATATAGTTGCCATATATAAAAAAGACAAGAAAAAATGGCGAAAAAACAAAACAAAAAAATTGACATAATAACAAATTAAGTCTATAATAATACTATTCATGAAAGGGGGAAGTATCATGAATAACATAATTGAATATGCAAAAGAAGCTAAAAATGCCTTTAAAACATATATAAATAGTCAAGAAATCGATAACGATTTATGTGAAAAAATATATGAATACATTCAAAAAATTGAAAGTTTAGACGACACTGAAAAAGAAGAACTCGATGCATTTATTAATAACAATACGTTTAGCGTAGTAGCTAATATATATATTAATAAAAAAAGAAAAAAAACATTAAAAAACCAGCTAATCAGAATGACACCATTTAGTATTGCAAAACCAGATAGTAGAATTTATAAAGCTAGAGGTGACTTCTCACCACTTATAAATCCACAAAATCAAAAAATAAAACTTATGCGAAAAAAAGCGGCATAAGTTTTTTTAACACATTTTTTTTGATATAATACTATTAGGTGGTAATAATGGTATACTTACTTTACGGAACCAAACAATATAGAATAAATGAAGAAATCAAAAAAATATCCAAAAACATCGATAAAATGAATATCAGCAGATATGATTTAAATAATGATGCTTTAAAAAATGTTATCGACGACTGTGAAACATATTCATTATTTCAAGATAAAAAAATAGTTATAGCCGATAATGCAAACGTGTTTACAGGCACTACCAGTAAAGATAGTGAAATAATCGAAAAATACCTAAATAATATAAATCAATCAACAATTCTAATATTCATAGTTCATAACGAAAAAATCGACTCAAGGAAAAAAATAACAAAGTTAATAAATAAAAACGGAAAAGTTTTAGAATTTAATGATGAATTGAATGTTGAATCATTAATTAAAGAACAACTAAAAGATTATAATATAGAATATAAAAATATTAAATTATTAATTGATAGAGTAGGGACAAATCCTTTAATTATTCAAAATGAAATTGATAAAATTAAAATATATAAAGGTGAAGATAGAAATATTACCAAAGAAGATATTTTAAATTTAACTATTAAAAAAGTTGAAATAGATATTTTCAAACTAATCGATGATATTGTCAAAGGAAATAAAGAAGATGCTATCGAAATATATCATGAAATGTTAAAAGCAAACGAAGAACCTTTAAAAATAGTTATTATGCTTGCTAACCAGTTTAGGATAATCTACCAATCAAAAGAGCTTTTAAAAAAAGGATATAGTGAAAAAGATATTGCTGCAATTTTAAAAATTCATCCATATAGAGTAAAATTAGCTATTCAAAATAGCCGAACCTATAACGATAAAACACTCCTTAAATTCATAGACGAACTTGCAAATATTGACCTAGGTATTAAAACCGGAACTATGAATAAAAATCTAGCCCTAGAATTATTTATACTAAAATAATAAAACAGTATGCCCAAAACATACTGTTTTAATTAAAATCATATTAAAAATAAAACTAATAAAGATGTTTACTTTTTGTAAAATATAATCACAAATACATTAATTACCATTATTAATTTTATCATAAACTTTTTTTAAACTAGCTTCATACCTACTAGTAAGTTTAGGAACATAATATCTTCTATCTACTAAATTATCTGGTAAATACTGCTGCTTGACATAACTACCCTTATAATTATGCGGATATTTATAATCTTTAGAATTAGTTTTCAAATGATCAGGAACCTTACCAACATTACCCATTTGTACATCATTAATTGCAGCTGACAAAGCCATATAAGCACTATTACTTTTAGGAGATAAAGCCATATCGACAACTATTTCACCTAAAGGTATTCTGGCTTCTGGAAGGCCAACTCTTTCAGCTGCTCTAATTGCGGCATCAAGCCTAGGTCCAATTGCTGGATTAGCAAGGCCAATGTCTTCATAAGCAATAACAGATAACCTTCTAAAAATTATATCTAAATCTTCAGCAACTATTAATCTTGCTAAATAATGTAAAGCTGCATTAACATCGCTACCCCTAATAGACTTCTGCAGTGCGCTTATAACATCATAATAACCATCATCATTATAACCAACTAATAATAAGCAATGCTCATTTGACCT
>CAMOSR010000010.1 GCA_946625165.1 uncultured Bacillota bacterium | reverse complement strand
TGGCAACAATATTTCCTTCCGGTTCTTCTAGAAATTTTAAAATTGAATTTGCTGCTGATTTATTTAATTTTTCGGCATGGTTTATTATATATATTCTTTTATTTCCAATTAAGGCTTTTTCATTAAACTCTGATTGTAATTCTTGGAGCTGTTCTTTTTTGATCCAAAGGCCATCTGGATTTATAATTTTTATTTCGGGAAAGTTTCCTGCGTCAATAACTTCACACTGGTGACAATCTATGCAATTAAGTTTATTTAAATTTTTATTAGGACAAAGTAATGATTTGACAAAAGCCATTATAAAATTGAAACTATCGTAAAATCCGTTTGTTTCAAACATGTAAGCATGGGAATATTCGCCGGTTGTTACGGCTTTTTTTAATATTCTATATGCGATTGGCTGAGATATTTGATAATCATCTAACATACTTCTTCCTCCTAATAAACTGTAAGTTTTATTGCGATGAGTGCCAGTAATGCGGGTAAGCTAAAAATAGTTATCAGCATAACTGTAATTAAATTAATGGGAATTATTGCTGATGCGGGAACTAATAAATTGTAACCGTATAGCATGAAAAAGCTAACTATAACTTTTTTCATAAATTTATATAATTTATTTATCATTTATACACCTCTTTTAAATTATATAAATTTATTTTATCTTTTATGAAACTTGCCTTCTATCTTCAATAGCCATTTCTAGTGTAAGTGGATCAATATAATCGATATCAGCTCCTATTGGAATTCCGTGAGCTATTTTAGAAACAGTAACATCTTCGCCTTCTAATATTTTTCTAATGTAAAGGGCTGTAGTTTCTCCTTCAACACTTGGTTTTATAGCTAAAATTACTTCTTTTATTTTTTCTTGTTTTATTCTATCTATTAGGTCTTTTATATGAATATCTTCTGGATTTATTCCTTCTAATGGGGAAATTAGTCCACCTAAAACATGATAAACTCCTTTAAATGATCCTATTTTTTCAAATAAAATTACGTTCTTACACTCTTCAACGACACAAATAACTGAGTGATCTCTGTTTTTATCATTGCATACTTCACATAATTTGTCCTCAGTTAAGCTACCACACTTTTCACATTTTTTTATTTTTGTTTTAACATCTTTTAGCGATTTACTGAATAGGTTTAATGCATCTTCTTCCATTTCTAGGGTTGATAGGGCCATTCTTTCTGCTGTTTTTTCGCCTATCCCTGGAAATTTTTTAAAGCATTCTATTAAATTTAGTATGGTCTTTGGATAGTTCATTAGAATAACCCTGGCATTCCTTGTGTGTATTTTCCCATTTTTTCTTCAGTCATTTTGTCAACTTGCTTAGTAGCTTCATTGGTGGCAACTAAAATCATGTCTTCTAACATTTCTATTTCATCGCTTTCAATGGAATCAGTGTCTATTTTTACTGATACTATTTCCTTTGTTCCTTTAACGGTAACTGTAACGAATGAAGATTTACCAATAAACTCCATTTCATCTATCTCTTCTTTTGATTTCATCATATCTTTTTGTAATTTTTGTGCTTGTTTCATCATTGCTTGTAAATTCATTTTTATTCCTTCTTTCTATTAATTATATTCTATTATATCTTCAAACATTGAAGTGATTTCGTCTGTTTCTTTTTTTAATACTTCTTCTAGGTTAAAATCTTCTTCTTTATATATGAATTTTCTTTTTTTATGATTAAATTCATCTTTTATGATTTCCCAGTCGTCTATATCTGTGGCAATTAGATTATATTTTTTGTTTAATGCGCCTTCTATTGTATTTTCTATTTTTATTAGATTTTCATTAAACAATGAAGCAATTCTTGGCGTATTATAAACGAAAATTAGGTTATCATCGCTTGCGGCTTTTAATGTACCGTCTAATATGATTGAAGCTGCATGACTATAATCTGGGTTAAGCAAGAGTTCATTTAGAGATTCTAGCTTTGTTTTTATTTCTTTTAATGTGTTTTTGTTAAATTTAGAAAGTGTATTATCAATTCTTATTTGTTTTATATGTTGTAATTCGGCTTCTAATTTTTCGCTTTTTGGCACTTGTTTAATTTCTGGTTTGGTTTTTTCCACATTTTTTGGTGTTTGCTGTGGCTGTTCTATTTTCTTTTTTGTAATTTCTTCTTTTGCTTCTGTTTTTTCTTCTTTTATAATCGGTTGTGTGATTTTATCTGGCTTTTCTTTTTCGGATATCATTTGTATAAACGCTAGTTCGAACATTAGTTTGGTGTTATTTGTGTTTTTCATTTCCATTGAATATTTATTTAATACTTCTATGTAGTGAAACAGGTCTGTTATTTCTAGTTTTTCGGATATTTCTTCGTATATTTTGACTGTTTTATGTGTATTTTTGAAGTAATTTGGTACTTTTTTATATAGGATTATATTTCTAACAAAATTTATGAGTTCTTCTATTAATTTTGTGAAATTTTTGCCTTTTTCATTATATTTATCGGTATTTTCTAGTATTTTTTCTAAGTTGTTATCATTAATATATTCTAATAGTTCTTTTAAATCTTCTTCTGTTAGTGTTCCATTAATATCGTGGATGTCATTAAGTGTGATTTCATCTTCGGTATAAGCTTTTGCTTGGTCTAGCATACCTACTGAATCACGCATTCCACCATCTGATAATCTAGCTATTTCGTATAGGGCGTCTTCATTTATTTTTATTTTTTCTTTTTCAGCAATTTTACGCAGGTTTTCTACAATTGCTTCATTACTTATTTTTTTAAAATCAAATCTTTGACATCTAGATAGTATTGTTTCTGGTATTTTTTGAGGATCTGTTGTTGCGAGAATAAATATAATGTGTGCTGGGGGTTCTTCTAGGGTTTTTAACAGGGCATTGAATGCTCCAACGGTTAACATGTGGACTTCATCGATGATGTAAACTTTATATTTTCCATATGATGGAACTAGGTTTACTTTATTTCTTAATTCTCTAATTTCGTCTACTCCGTTATTTGATGCTGCATCAATTTCGATTATGTCGCTATTGTTTTTTTCTGTGCAGCTGGGGCATTTGTTGCATGGTGTGCAATCTTTTAGGTTTTCACAATTAACAATTTTAGCAAATATTTTAGCAATACTTGTTTTTCCTGTCCCTCTTGGTCCAGCAAAAAGATAGGCGTGGTTTATTTGCCCTTTTTTTATGGAATTTTTGATAATTGTAACGATCGTATCTTGTCCGCAAACGTCATCTAAGGTTTTTGGTCTATATTTTCTATATAATGCTTGATACATGATAACACCTCTAATTTATTTAATTATACCATATTTATGTGCAATAAAGGAAAATATGTATTTATTTTCTTTTATTTTTAAAGAATTCTTTTAATATATTGCTAGAGTTTTCCACATTTTTTATTTTAATTGTTTGAGGTTCTTTTTCTTTTATTTCTTTATTTCTCTCAACTAGGTAGTATATTTTTTTTATTCTGGCTTGTTTTATTGCTTCTAAGCACATTTTACATGGCTCTAGTGTTACATATAGTTCACATTCTGGTAGGTGCCATGTTTTTTTTCTCTTACTAGCTTTTTCAATGGCATTTATTTCGGCGTGGCCGGTGATTTTATTGCTTTTTTCTCTTGTATTATGGGCTTTTGCGATTATTTTCGAGTTTTCCACAATAATTGCGCCTACTGGCACATCATCTGTTTTTAAGCTTTTTTTTGCTTCTTTTAGTATTATATCAATGTATTTGTTCATTTTTATCACCTACGAAAAAAGGTACACACACTTAGAGGACCTTAAGGCTGCTATCTTCCGATTCTGACCTGGTTCAGTCATAAATGTTGTACCACTACAAATATATAATATTTATCGTTTTTTTTCAACTAAAATGGTGTTTTATGCAGGTAAAAATGTTATTTTTAGGTTGTTTTTTCCTTCAAAATAGTGTTTTTCTTATTTTTTATATACGTTTTCCACAGGCTTTTTATTTTTCCAATGTTTCACGTGAAACATTGGACGTTTCTTTTTATTTAATTAAATTTTAATTCAGTTTTTAACAAATAAGTAATGTTCCACGTGGAACATTACTGTCAACTGAACAGATTTTATATTATCTTAACTATAATTTTTTTTATTTAATAATAAATCTTATTTTTTGAACTTTTTTAGTGTCAATGTTTCACGTGAAACATTGACAAATACTTGATAGTTTTTCCACAGGTTTTACTTTTTTACGATGTTTCACGTGAAACATTACTCTACTTTTATCTTTTTTTCTTACATGTTTTGTTTTTTTATATAAGTAACCTTATTTATATACATTAAATTGCTATTTTGAATTTATTATAATTACTTTTTTTTATAAACTCTTATCTTCCAATATTTAAAAAAGTACTATTCTTTTGTGTAGATGTTTCACGTGGAACATTGACACTTTTTTGTGAAACTGTAATTTTTTTCTTATACTGCTCAATGATTCTTTTTCATTAGTTATTTTAAATTTGCTTTTATTAGCTATGTTTCACGTGGAACATTAATTTTTTTACTTAATTTATATTTATATTTTGTTTAAGCAAGCGATGTTTCACGTGAAACATTATTCTACTTTTATCTTTTTTTCTTATATGTTTTGGCTTTTTTATATAATTAATCTTATTTATATACGTTAAATGCTATTTTGAATTTATTATAATTTTTTTTATGAATGTTTATCTTTTAATATTTAAAAAGTATTATTCTTTTGTATGAATGTTTCACGTGGAACATTGACATATACTTGATAAGTTTTTCCACATGTTTTACTTTTTTACAATGTTTCACGTGAAACATTGACTATGAAATTAAGTTTGTGTACTTTTTACACAAACTTAATTAAAAGAGAAATAATATTTAGCATTATTTCTCTTCTTGGTCGTTTTCGTTTTTTTCTTCTGTAGTTTTTTCTTCTATTTGTGGTGTTTCTTCTTGTTCTTCTTTATCTAAAAGTGCGATGTTGCTTACTTTTTGTTCGTCATTTAACCTAATTAGTCTAACACCTTGGGCTACTCTTCCTGTTGTAGATACTTGTTCAACGGCTAATCTAATAATTATACCACTATTGGTTATAATCATTAGGTCTTCGTCGCCGTTAACTATTTTAAATGAAACAATATTTCCATTTTTTTCTGTTACATTTAGTGCTTTTACTCCTTTACTACCTCGGTGCGTCATTCTATATTCGCGAACTTTTGTTTGTTTTCCGTAGCCTTTTTCTGTAACTACAAGTATTTGTGAATCTTCTGCAGCTGTTTCTAGTCCTACGCATTTACCGTCATCTATTTCGATTCCTTTAACGCCAGAGGCGCTTCTACCCATAACTCTTATTTCGTTTTCGTTAAACCTTATCATTCTTCCGTTTGAAGCTGCTATGATAATTTCGTTATTGCCTGTTGTCTTTTTAACTGATAATAGTTCGTCGTTATCTTTTAGGGTTATAGCTAATTTGCCGGTTGCTCTAATTCTATCAAATTCGCTTAGGTCTGTTCTTTTTACTAACCCGTTTTTGGTACAGAATACAATGTATTTGCATTCGTCTTCTTGCTTGACTTTTAGCATTTCTTTTATTTCTTCGTCTTTATCTAATGGTAACAGGTTAATAATTGGAAGGCCTTTAGATTGTCTACTGAATTGTGGAATTTCGTAGCCTTTCATTCTATATACTTTTCCTTTGTTGCTAAAGAACATTATATAGTCGTGTGTTGTCATCGATAGTAGTTTTTCCACAAAGTCGTCTTCGGTGGTTGTCATTCCTTTGATGCCTTTTCCACCTCTGTTTTGTGTTTTATATGTTTCACTGGTCATTCGTTTGATATAGCCTTTATTTGTTAAGGTTACAACGATGTTTTCCACAGGTATTAGTGACTCGTCTTCGATATAATCAATGGCTGTCATATCGATGTGTGTTCTTCTTTCATCGGCATATTTGTCTTTGATTTCTCGAAGTTCTGTTTTAATTATTTCTAATACTTTTTCTTCTGAGGCTAGAATTTCTTTATATTCTTTGATTTTTTCTAGTAATTCAGCGAGTTCTGATTCTATTTTTTCTCGTTCTAGTCCTGTTAAACGACGTAGTTTTAATTCTAATATGGCGTCGGCTTGGGTATCACTTAAAGCGTATTTAGAGATTAATGTTTCTTTTGCGATGATATCTGTTTCTGATTCTCTTATTATTTTAATAAAGTCATCAATGTTATCTAGGGCTATTTTTAATCCTTCTAATATGTGAACTCTAGCTTCGGCTTTATTTAAATCATATTTAGTTCTTCTAATTATTACTTCTTTTTGGAAGTCGATGTATTTAGAAATTATGCTTTTTAAACCTAGTGTTCTTGGTATACCGTTATCTAGCATTAGGAGTATAATTCCATAATTTACTTGGAAATTAGTATGTTTATATAAATTATTTAATATTACTTGTGGATTGGCATCTTTCTTTAGTGTTATGGTGATTTTTACACCATCTTTTAGATCTGTATGGTAATCAGATATACCATCTATTACTTTGGTATGTACAAGTTCGGCAACTTTATTTTTTAATTCTAGTGTATTTACACCATATGGAACTTCATCAATGATTATATAATTTCGTCCATTTTTTTCTTCGATAGTTGCTTTACTTCGAATTGTAATACTACCTCTACCTGTTTCATATGCTTGTGTTATACCTTTGTTACCTAGAATTATACCTCCTGTTGGAAAATCTGGACCTTTTATATGTGCCATTAAACCTTTGGTATCAATTTCTGGGTTATCGATATAAGCAATACATCCGTCTATTACTTCTCCTAGGTTATGTGGAGGAATATTGGTTGCCATACCTACGGCTATTCCCATTGTTCCATTTACTAGTATGTTTGGAAAGCGTGATGGAAGGACTGTTGGTTCTTTCTTAGTAAAGTCAAAGTTGTCATCCATGTCTACGGTTTCTTTTCTAATATCTCTTAGTAATTCTAGTGATATTTTACCTAGTCTTGATTCTGTATAACGCATAGCTGCTGCTCCATCGCCTTCGATGTTTCCGAAGTTTCCGTGTCCATCTACTAGCATATATCTTTGGTTAAAATCTTGGGCCATTCTTACCATTGCTTCATAAATTGATGAATCGCCATGTGGGTGGTAATTACCCATAACGTATCCAACGGTAGTGGCTGATTTTCTATGTGGTTTATCTGGGGTATATCCAGATTCATACATTGCCCACAAAATACGTCTATTAACTGGCTTTAGTCCATCTCTAAGGTCTGGTAAGGCTCTAGATGTAATAACACTCATTGAATATTCAAGAAATGAGGTACTTACTTCACTTACAATATTGTTTTCTGTCAAGCTATCTCTTTCATGGAACATGCCACTGAATTCTGAATTACTGACGTTAAGATTAATTTCTTTATGTTGTTCGGTTTCTTCTATGTTTTCTGACTCTTTATTTTCTTGGTTTGTTTCTATTTGTTCATTTTCTTCATTCATCTAAATCACCCCCTAAATGTCAATGTTTGTGGCATAGCCGGCATTTTCTACGATAAATTCTCTTCTAGGTTCGACTTCGTCACCCATTAATTTTTCGAATATTGCATCAGCTGCCATACAGTCTTCCACAGTTATTTTTCTAAGGACTCTTTTTTCAATATCCATTGTTGTTTCATTAAGTTCTTCGGCGTCCATTTCACCCAAACCTTTCATTCGGGCAACTTCTGTTTTTGTGCCTTCTTTTAATGAAGCTAAATATTTGTCTTTTTCTTCATCATTTAAAACATATTTTCTAGTTTTACCATGCATTATTCTATATAGTGGCGGTTGCGCTGCATAAACATGACCTGCTTCTACTATCGGCTTAAAGAATCTATAGAATAGTGTTAGTAAAAGAACTCTGATATGTGAACCGTCGACATCGGCATCGGTCATAATAATTATTTTATCGTATCTTAGTTTATCTAGATTAAAGTCTTCGCCTATGCCTGTTCCAAAGGCTGTGATGATGGTTCTAATTTCTTCATTGCCTAAGGCTCTATCTAATCTTGCTTTTTCAACGTTTAGTATTTTTCCTCTAAGTGGAAGAATAGCTTGTGTCATAGAATCTCTTCCTTTTTTAGCACTTCCACCTGCTGAATCTCCCTCGACTATAAATATTTCTGATACTTTTGGATCTTTACTTTTACAGTCTGAAAGTTTTCCAAAGAATGTTGTTTGATTGATTTCACTTTTTCGAGTAATTTCTCTGGCTCTTTTGGCCGCATTTCTTGCTCTTGATGCGAGCATTGCTTTGTTAATGATTAGTCTAGCGTCTTCAGGATTTTCTAGCAAGAAATTTTCAAAACCATCAGCAAATACGCTGTCGGCAAGTTTTCTTACTTCTGAGTTTCCTAGTCTTCCTTTGGTCTGTCCTTCAAATTGAGGATTTGGGTGTTTACAAGATATAATCATGGTAATTCCTTCTTTAACGTCATCACCTGTTAATGATTCATCTTTTTCTTTTAAAATTCCTGCTTTTCTAGCGTAGTTGTTAATTACTCTAGTTAGAGCTCTTTTAACACCCTCTTCGTGAGTTCCTCCATCGTGGGTATTTATGTTGTTAACAAAGGAATATATATTAGAATTATAGCTTGTATTATATTGCATGGCTACTTCAAAGAAAACTCCATCCTTCTCCCCTTCTAAGTGAATTATATCTTCATGAATTGGGGTTTTTCCTTGGTTTATAAATCTAACGTATTCACTGATACCACCTTCGTAGTGAAAAGTGTCACCTTGTGTGTCTTCTTCATCTCTATCATCTCTTAGCGTTAGCTTTAAGCCTTTGTTTAGAAAAGCAAGTTCTCTTGTTCTTACTTTTAAGGTTTCATAGTCATAGATATCTGTATCAAATATTTCTGGATCTGGTTTAAAAGTAACTGTTGTTCCTGTTCTTTCTTTTTCACAGTCTCCAATTACAGTTAGTGGCTGTTCTATTTTTCCACCATTTTTAAATTTGGCTTCGTGTATTTGTCCATCTTTATAAACAGTTACTGTTGTCCACTTTGATAAAGCATTTACTACTGAGGCTCCAACTCCGTGAAGTCCGCCTGATACTTTATAACCTCCGCCACCGAATTTTCCACCAGCGTGAAGGACAGTATAAACTGTTTCAACTGTGGAAAGCCCGGTTTTTGGATGCTTTCCCACAGGAATTCCACGTCCGTTGTCTTTGACAGTTATTGAATTATCTTTATTGATAACGATTTCAATATTGTCACAATATCCAGCTAAAGCTTCATCAATACTATTATCAACAATTTCCCATACTAAATGGTGAAGTCCTTTAACATCGGTTGTACCTATATACATTCCTGGTCTTTTTCTTACGGCTTCTAGTCCTTCTAGTACTTGAATATCGGATTCATTATAGTGCTCTTGTTCGTTCATTTTTTCACCTCTTCTTGGAGTACTTCTCCATTTTTTATATGAATTAATTTAGCTTTTTTTAGGAGCTTTTTATCAATACTATCTAAATCTGTTGTTGTGATAATTACTTGCATATTTTTATTAATGTGCTTAAGTAAATTATTTTTCTTTAAGCTATCTAAATCACTAAATACATCATCTAATAAAATTATTGGACTTGTCTTCTTATAATCGCTAAATATTTCTATCTCAGATAATTTTAGGGCTAAAACGGCCATTTTTTGCTGTCCTTGGGAGCCAAAATCACGTAGGCTATCATTTCCTTTACAAAACTCAAAATCGTCTCTATGAGGTCCATAAATGGTCATTTTGGCAGATACTTCTTTTTCAAAATTTTCTCTTAATGTTTCTTCTAAAATTTTTTTTATGTTTTCCTTTTCAAATGAAGATATATCTATTGATGGTTTATATTTAATGTTAAAACCTTCTAAGCCAGATATTTCTTTAAATATTTTTGGACAAATATCATTTAATTTTTGAATATATTTATTTCTCATTTGATAGATAAAAACACTTTTATTTACTAAGTATTCTGTTAAAATGTTGAAGTAATTTAAATCAACTTCTTCTAAATTATTAATTTTCTTAAGAGTTTCATTTCTAATTTTTAATAGTTTTTCGAAATCATTTAAGGCATTATAATAATTAGCTGATAATTGACTCAATTCTAAGTTTATGTACTTTCTTCTTTCACCAGGACTTCCTTTAATTAGTTCTAAGTCTTCAGAAGAAAAAATGATAACGTTCATCTTGTCTATATATGTGGATAATTTTGATTCTACTGAGTTATCAATTTTAACTTGTTTTTTTGTTTTACCTAAAAGTATTTCGAGATTATAAGATATATCTTTTTTTAATTTTCCTTTTATAATGGCACTTTCTTCACCATTTTTAATTAGATTATTATCTATAAAGGAACGATGTGATTTGGTTAAAGCTAAAACATAAATACTTTCCAAAATATTGGTTTTACCCTGACCATTTTGACCATAAATAATATTGATTTTATCATTTAAATCTAGATCTAATTTTTTATAGTTGCGAAAATTTATTATACTGATGTTTTTTAGAATCATAAGATTTCCTCTTTTCATTTTTAGGGCTCGTATTTTAAATTTTAGCTTTGGGGTGTACTCCTATACCTCTTTTACATTATATCATAAAAATGGGGCAAAAGAAAGAAAAATAAGCTTTTTGAAGCCTATTTTTAGTGCTAATTTGATTCTAATTTGCGGTTTTTGAGAGTTAGTAATAATTTGGTAGCTCTAAGCATTTGATTTTCGAAAGATTCTATAGATATTTCAAAGGTATGTTTTTTCCCTGAGTTAAAAGTCACTAATGTTGTGGCATTTTTTTCTTCATATGATGATATATTGTTTAAGGATATCCAACTACATTTTTCACTGTTATATGACCTAGTTGGAAAGAAGACAAGTTCTCTACTTTCTTCAATTATTATTGGAAGTTTATATTTCATACCTAAAGCTAATTGAGCGCCTTTCACTCTACCTTCAAATGAGCTACCATAATATTCACAGTTATAATTTATGAAATCTTGAAGTGACATTGCTATATTTAATTCCTTATCTCCTTCAATTATAGTACACTCTTTTTCGTCTTTAAAACTTAAAGCACATGTTTTACTACTAATCTCTAAACTAGTGTTTATCATAAAATCCCCCCTTGTCTTAAAAAGACATATCCCTTATACTCTTTAATTTGGTCGAAAATTATCAAATTTTGTCGCAAATAGCTAAAATTTGTGATTTTTTTTCTTTTTTTGGGGTAAAATGCCTTTTTTGCACGAAAAAAAGTCATTTTTGAAATGATGTAACCCTAATTAGGAGATAATTCAAAAAATGGCTTTTTATTTTGAATCTTTAGATGTACTATCTTGTCATTAATAAAACCCCAAGAAATGAGTTAATGATTGATAATACTAAACCTATTATACTTAATACTAACCCTGCAGTGGTGTTCTTAGTATTTTTATTGGTACTATTTATAACAATACCTATTATTCCAAGAATCCAACCGGTTATTGCAATAAGTATTCCACATGGAATTGATAAAATTCCTACTACTAACCCTGCTGTATAAGTTTGTTTTTCATTATTTTCCATACAAGCTCCTCCTTTATTTTAAAATATCATATAATTTACTTTTTTTCAATAACGTGCTTTTTAGTAAGTTCGTATTGGTAGTATTAATTCGATTAAATCATCACTTTCTGGATTCTTTAAGATGATCGGTTTTATTTCACCATTGAACATTAGTTTGATTTCATCTGATTCTAATGCCCTTATTGCATCCATCATGAATTTTGAATTAAAGGCAATTCTTATTTCACCGTCGTTATCTTTTTCCACAGTAATTTTTTCTTCAACGTTGCCAATTTCTGGAATATTTGATGAAATAATTGCTTGATCTTTATTACTTTGGAATTTTATGGTATTTTTATCGGTTTCATTTGTAAGAAGTGAAGCTCTATCAATAGCGCTATAAAAATCATCATATTTAACCGTCATGGTAATTTCAAATTCTTCTGGTATTAATTTTGAAGTATCTGGATAAGTTCCACTTATTAGTCTTGTCATCATAGTAATTTCATTAAATTTAAATACTACTTTGTTACCAAATATATGCATTTCCATGTTGTCTTCATCATGACTCATAAGTTTTACAAGTTCATTTAGGTTTTTGGTTGGAATGATGATATTTGATTTTTCCACAGCTTTATTTGATAGGTTTATTTTTTTAACAGCTAATCTATATGAATCAGTTGCCGTACATTCCATGACATCATTTGTTATTTTAAAGTTAATACCGGTTAAAACTGGTCTTGTTTCACTTGTTGAGGTAGCATAAGCTGTTTGGCTTATTATTGTTTTAAATACTTTTTGATTTAAAACTATTGGATTTGAATTAAATTCTAATTCTAAATCTGGAAATTCATTAACATTACTACAGTTTAAAGTAAATGATGAGTTTGTTGTTGTTATATATAATTTTGAATCTATAACTTCTTCTAGGTTAATTATTTCATCTGGTAGTTTTCTTACTATATCATATATATATCTTCCTGATACAACAATTTCTCCTAGTGTGTCTATTTTTTTAATAAACATTTTATCAATAAATGTTTTAATTGAAATTTCATTATCAGTACTCATTAAATATAGGCCATCTTCTGTTAATTCAAATTTAATACAGTTTAAAATTGGTCTTAGGTTTTTTGTTGAAATTCCTCTAATTACGTAGTTTAAGTGTTCAAAAAGAACATTTTGATTTATTTCTAGTTTCATAAATATTTCTCCTTTGTTTTTTTATTATTAATTGTTATTATTTATTATTAGTGTGGAAAATGTGGATAAGTGATTATTTCCTTTTGAATGTTTGTTAAATTTGAAAAAAGTTATTATTTTTTCGTTGTGGATAAAATTATTTTTTACACTTATTTTATCATGTTGATAATTTTTGATATTTCCACTTCTAGATTTTTGTCCTTTTTTAATTCTCTTTTGATTTTTGCCACTGAGTGCATAACTGTTGTATGATCTTTTCCTCCGAATTCACTGCCAATTTTAGGTAGTGATTCTTTTAGGTGTGTTCGGCATATGTACATACCTATTTGTCTTGGAACGGCTATTTTTTTAAGCCTTTTTTTAGATTTTAAATCTTCAACCGTAATGTTGTAATTGTTAGCAACTAAGTTAATAACTTGTTCTATCTTATTTTTTGATATGATGTTTTTACCGATATAATCTTTTAAAGCTTCAACGGCAAGTTCTAAGGTTATTTCTGAACCGTTCATTATTGTTGCATAGGCAAATACTCTAGTTAATGCGCCTTCAAGTTTTCTAATATCAGTGGTACAGTTATTGGCTATATATTCTCTAACCTCATCTGGAACAAAGCTGCCTATTTCATGTGATTTGATTTTATTGTCAAGTATGGCAAGTCTTAATTCTAGATCTGGAGGGAGGATATCAATAGTAAGTCCCCAGTTAAATCTTGTTCTGAGTCTATCTTCAAGTTTTTTTAAATCGTCTGGCGATCTATCTGATGATATGATTATTTGTTTGTTTTGGGTGTGAAGTTCATTGAAGGTGTTGAAAAATTCTTGTTGTGTTTTGCTTGCTATTTCTAAGTATTGTATATCATCAATCATTAAAACATCAATGTCGCGGTACTTTCTTTTAAAGTTATCAACAGCTTTAAAGTTACTTGTTTCGTTTTTTCTATATATATTAAGAAAGTCATCAACAAATTTTTCGCTGGTTACGTATAGTACTTTTTTATTTGAGGTTGCAGATATATAATTACCAATGGCGTGCATAAGATGGGTTTTTCCTAAGCCGCTACTTCCGTAGATGAATAATGGATTATACATAGCTCCTGGTTTTTCGGCTACTGCAAGTCCGATTGCTTTGGCAAATTTATTACTATCACCTTGGATAAAATTATCAAATGTGTATTTACTATCTAAGCCACTTTCAAAAATTGCTTCATTGTTATCTTTAATATTTGTTTCATTATCTTTAGTACTTGCAGAATTATATTCGTCTTCGGTAACGTATTCGAATTTAAATATAGATCCTGTTACTTCCATAAAGGTTTCTTTGATAATTTCATTATAATTTTCTTTTAAATGTTTTTTATGAACATCCAAGGGAACTAAAACAATAGCATATTCGTTGTTTAAGTCTACAAGTTTAGTATCTTTAAACCAAGTTTGAAATAGAACTGGTTTAAGTTTTATTTCAATTTTAGATAAAAAAACGGACCACATATTTTCTAAATCCATACTACCTTCCCCCTACAATTGTTTCAATCTAATAACATTTTACATTATTTTTACAGTTTTTTCTATAAAAACTGTGGAAAAAGTCGAAAAAAGTTATTAACATCTGTTTTTTACCGAAAAATATTTATGTTTTTATATTTTTACACATCTTTTGTGGATAATTATTTTTGCACGTTTGTGTATATTTTTATTTTTTTAACATATGTTTAAAAGTATCAAATTTTGTTTAAAATACTTAAGTTTTTTGAGGTGGAAAAAGTGTGAATTATTAATTTGAAACATTTGTTTCTGTGATTAAAAAGCTACTTGATTTTTTCAAAATTTAGTGTATAATGAAAAAACTTTTTACTGTGGAAAAAATGGATACTATATTAAATGTTTGAAAATGTTTGACAAAATGGGCTTTTATCTATATAATTATTTAAGCAATGTGAATTTGAATTAGGAGGTGTTATAAATGAAAAGAACTTGGCAACCTAACAAAAGAAAAAGAAGTAAAACAATGGGCTTTTTTGCACGTATGAAATCTGGTTTAGTAAATAAAAGAAGACAAAAAGGCCGTAAGGTACTTTCTCATTAATTGCCACTGCCTTTAAGCGGTGGTTTTATTGTGAAAAGGGTGAATTTATGAAGAAAATAAATATTGTTAAAGAAAGCAGAGATTTTAATAGTATTATAAAAAAAAATAAGCCTTTTAAATATAAGGACTATATAATATATGTGGAAAAAAAAGATCCTTCTATTTATAAATTTGGTTTTTCTGTTGGCAAAAAAATAGGAAATGCTGTAATACGTAATAAAATAAAGAGAAGGTTAAAAAATATTCTTGACAAAAAGGACTATAAAAATGATTTCAATTGTATTATAATAGTTGGTAAAGGAATTTTATCTCGAAGTTTTGAGGAAATGAGTATTAACTTGTATCAAGCTTTAGATAAGCTAAATTTGTTAAAGGAGAAATAAAATGAAGAAAAAAATTGTAATGCTTATGGTTATAGGTATGCTTGGATTATCTTTAACTGGATGTACTACTTATGTTAAGGATAAAAAAGGTGTGGCTGTTAAGGAACCAACTACTGGTCAAACATTGGCTTCTAATATTTTGTGTAAGCCAACTAATAAGAATGTTATTAAAACTTATAAAAAATATAAAGTGAATGTAGATAAGCTACCTGTTTGTTTGAAATTTACGCCGGCAAGTGGAAAATATAATGGGATTTGGGAAGGTTTATTTATTAAACCGCTTAGTTATTTAATTATTCAAATTGGAAAATTTTTAGGTAATTATGGTCTTGCAATTATTGTTGTAACGTTACTTATAAGATTAATTATTTTTCCTATAAGTCAAAAATCAGCTATGCAATCAGAAAATATGAAATACGCTCAAAAGGATTTAGAAAAACTTGAGCAAAAGTATCGTAATCGTGACAGTCAAGATGATCAAATGAAAAAAGCTCAAGAAATGATGGGTATATATAAGAAATATAATATTAACCCAATGAGCGGTTGTTTATTTGCCTTTATTCAGATGCCTTTATTCTTTGCTTTCTTAGAAAGTTTGAATAGACTTCCTATAGTATTTGAAGGAAAGTTTTTAGGATATAATTTAGGTATGAGTCCTTTTGTTAAATTATTTGGTGGATCATTTAGTTTTAATAAGTTATTTGCTAGTTTCAGTAATGGAAGCTTTATATATTTACTTCTTCCAATTATTGTTGGACTTGCTACTTACTTTTCATTTAAGTTAAATTCTGGTGTTGGTGGTGGTTCTGAGGAGCAACAACACCAGATGAAAACAATGATGAATGTTATGCTTGTATTCATAGTATTTACTTCATTTACAATGCCTACAAGTATTATTCTTTATTGGGTAACTGGTAGTTTATTTACGATTGTTCAAGCTTGGATTATTAGGAGGATGAAAGATGGTTCTAGAAGTAGTAAATCACGAATCAAAAAATAAAGAAGATTCATTAAATAAGTGTTTGGAAGAATTAAATGTCAGTATAAATGAGGTATATTATTATACTGTAGAGGGCGAAGCCGGTTTATTTGGTAAGAAAAAGTATACAACTTATGTAACAACAAAGTATGCGGTTAAGAATTTTGTTAAAGATTTTTTAAATGAACTTGCTAAAAAAATGAATACTGCTTTCAATATTGAGGTTAATGAAAGTGATGGTGTTATTTCAGCTATTATTGTTACTGATAATAATGCAGTATTGATTGGGAAAGATGGTAGTACGTTAAGTGCGATTCAAACAGTTTTAAGACAAGCGATTAGAAATTATGGTAATTTTGGTATTAAAGTTAATTTAGATGTTGCTGGTTATAAAGCTAAAAGAGAAAGAAATATAACGTATGAAGTTAAGAAAATAGCTAGAGAAGTTATGAAAACTCATGTTGATGCAAAACTTGATCCAATGAATTCATATGAAAGAAGAATAGTTCATACAGCTTTAGCCGATTTTAAAAATATTGAGACTGAAAGTGAAGGCGAAGAGCCTAATAGATATACAGTTATAAAATATAAAGAAGACTAGTTCTTCTTTTTGTGTTATACTTATATTAGGAGTGTGGTTGTTTTGTTAAATGATAATAATTCTTCAATTAAAACTGATCCATTTGATCCTGATACATATTTTCCAGATGATTCTTTATCTGAAGGAGTAGATGAGGATAATTTTTTTCGTGGTGTAGTTGGCATTTCAAGGGATGGTACGGTAGAAAAGTATAGTTTAGACAATAAGTCTAATATTAGGCATGATGTGGCTACTTTTGCAGTGGCTGCTGATTTAGGGGTTTCTATTGAATTTCCTAATAATGCATATTCTTTAGGGCTTATTGCATCTGAGGCTGGGGTTATCATAATTCAGTATTCTGGTATTGTTGGTTTAGTTTATTTGCCTGATAATATAACTGAACTTCAGCAAAATAAGTTATTATATTGTTTAAAAGATGGCAATTTTATATATGAAATTGTGCATAACGGTGAAATAACTTATAGTCTTAATAATAGTGCAATTAAAATTACAAAGCAAGATGTTTTAAGGTTTAGTGCTTCTATTGTGCTACCTGAAAGGGCTCAATATAGATAATATTTTAATTGAAGGCATAAACTAAAATATATGTTTATAATTTTAATATTTTCTTTTTCTCTTAAAAAGATTTAATAATCTTTTTTTTTAATTAGATAAGTGTGTTATAATACTTTTTGGAGATGATTTTTTGAAACGGGATATTACTAAAAGAATTCTTTATGATAACAAATACTTAGATATAGTGTATCCTATTATAAATTCATCTGAATTTAAAAGAAAAAAGGATTGGATACATCATGAAAATACAACTTTGGGTGAACATTTGCTTATTGTTTCATATATGTCTTATTTGATTTGTAAAAAAAGGAAATTAAATTATAGGGACGCTGCTATAGGCGGCCTTTTACATGATTTTTATAGTAGACCTTGGCAGGAGCATTTATTTGAAAAAAAAACACTTTTAAAGTCACATGGTTTTGTTCATGCTAGAGAGGCCATGGAAAACGCTTATAAATTTTTTCCAGAAATTATGAATGAAAGAATTGCAAATATAATAGAAAGACATATGTTTCCTCTTACTGGAATTCCACCTAAATATAAAGAAGGCTGGATAGTTAGTTATGTTGATAAAAAAGTATCACTTAATGTTGTAATTAATGTAAAAGCTTTACCTAAATATTTGGGTTTAACAAAGCAAATAAAAAAAATAAGGAAGTTTTTTAATATTTGGAAGAGGCAATAAATTTGTTTTACAATTTGACAATATTTATAATTTGTGTTAGTATAATGCTGATTTTGAAGGGGAGATTATATTATGGATATTAGTAATGAAACTAAAGTAACAAGAGAAAATATTTTAGAAACTGCTTTTACTTATCTTGAAGAAGGAAAAAGTTTAAAGGAAATAGCAGATTATATGGGAGAAAGTATTATAAGGACTGTTTTTGATTATACTCATTCCCAAGAATATGTTACAGTTGGAAGTTATAATCAGACGTGTTCATTCTTATATAATGGTTATAATCCTAACACAGGTATGATTAGTTATATTGAAAATCATAGAGAATTTAATGAGGACGCTGAGGACGCTTTGAATTTTAGTGATTCTGAAGATTATTCGTTTGAACTACAAATTTCTATTGATGAATTACAAGATTCATTTTTTAAAAAGTATAGAAGGAATATTCCATATAGAAAGGTGGCTCATGCGGCTCTTATTAATTGGAATGGTTTAAGTTTTGAAGAAGCAGAGCGAAAGATTGAAGAAGAAAGTTTTGAACAGTTAGAAAGTCAAATAGGCGCTTATAATTCTATGGAAGCAGCTATAATGAGCATTTCTAAAAGTTTAAATCTTACAGATGATGATATCAATAGATTTAATAATGCAGTATTTTTTGGAAAAGATAAAGAAATTTTAAATAAAGTAAAAAAACTTCTTATGGAAATTGGAACTTTTGATATTTCAGATTATCTAAAATCACAGTTTGTTTTATCTGTTTTGAGTGATATTCATGATGATTGGGTTATAAGAAATTCTGATCAAGCGACTTTTGAGAAAAAAGTTGTCCGTAAACAATTAAGACAGTATGTGCCTCAAGAATTACTTGGTTTTAATGAAGTTAAAAGTGATTATATATTCTTAGGCCCAATTCTTGATTCAATTGGCACTAGGGTAGATAAAAATAAATTAGAAAGAGATTATATTTCTAAATCTAAGGACTTTATAAATTCTAATGGAATAGAAACTATTGAAGATATTGAAGCCTTAGTTAGAAGTGGTAATAAATATTACCCAGTGTTACCTAAAGACTTAGCTGATAAGTTATCTATGGTGGCACCTTTAGTTGCTTCCCAAATTGCCGATAATCTTACTAGTTATACTTCAAGATTATATCCATCATCACCTTATGATTTTTCGGGTAAAGAAAGTAAACAACATAAAATGTAACCTATAAAGTTAACTCTAAAAAAGAGAAACCTACTTTATAGGTTTTTATTAATATGAAAATTTCAAATTTTTAAAATCCAAAATCTTTATGTTTAACATTATACATGTTATAATATTTGCCGGGGATTAAATCTTTTTAGGGAAGTGATTATATGGATGATACAATCGCAGCTATTTCAACGGCTTTAGGTGTTGGGGCTATTTCTATAATTAGAGTTAGTGGTCCGCAAGCAATCGAAATAGTAAATTCTATTTTTAGTAAGGATATTAGTAATGTTGAAAGTCATACGATACATTATGGTTTTATTGTGGAAAAAAATGAAAAAGTGGATGAAGTGTTAGTAAGTGTTATGAAAGGTCCAAAAACTTTTACTGTGGAAGATGTGATTGAGATAAATGCACACGGGGGGATTAATACAACTAATAAGATATTAGAGTTATTGCTTGTTCATGGATGTAGACTTGCTGAACCTGGTGAATTTACTAAGAGAGCTTTTATTAATGGAAGAATTGATTTAACAGAAGCTGAAGGTGTTATGGATTTAATTAATTCGGAAACGGATGTTGCTAGAAAAATGGCTTTAAATCAAGTTAATGGTAAGGTATCATCTATGATTAGTAATTTAAGGAATGATTTAGCAGAAATTATTTCTAATATAGAAGTTAATATTGATTATCCTGAGTATGAAGATATTAAAGTAATGACGGTTCAAGATATAAAATCACAAATAAGTGTTATAGAAAGTAATATTAATAGAATTTTAAATGAAAGTCAAAATGGGGAAATACTTAAAAATGGTATAAAAACAGCTATTGTTGGAAAACCAAATGTTGGTAAAAGTAGTTTACTTAATAGATTAATTGGCGAAGATAAGGCAATAGTTACTTCTATTAAGGGAACGACTCGTGATAGTGTTGAGGCTACTTTCAATTTTGATAATATAGTTTTAAATTTAATAGATACTGCTGGTATACGTGATACTGATGATTTAGTAGAAAGTATCGGAGTATCTAAAAGTTTAAAAATAATAGATGAAGCTGATTTAATATTATTTGTTTTAAATTATAATGAAGAACTTACTGAAGATGACTATACTATTTTTGATAAATTAAAGGATAAAAATTATATTACTATCATTAATAAAATAGACTTGAAAAAGAGAATTGACGATAGTAATTTAAAAAATATAGTTTATGTAAGTGCTTTAGAAGATAAAAATATTGATGATATAAAAGACAAAGTAAAAGAGTTATTTAATTTAGATAAGATTAGGACTGATGATTTAACTTATTTGACTAGTGCGCGTAGTAAGGCGATATTAATCAAAGTATTGGAGGCAGTTAAAGATGTTAAAAATGGTCTTGATTGTTATATGCCAATTGATATGATTGAAATAGATTTAAAAAATATTTGGAATTTACTTGGTGAAATTATTGGTGAAAGTTACGATGAAGAACTTTTGGATCAGTTGTTTAGTAGATTTTGTGTTGGAAAGTAGGTGAAAAAATGTATGACATTATAGTTGTTGGTGGTGGTCATGCTGGATGTGAGGCTGCTCTTGCATCTGCTAGGTGTGGTCATAAGACGTTACTTGTTACAGGAAATATTTCTAATATTGCAGACATGCCTTGTAATCCTTCGATTGGTGGAAGTGCGAAAGGTATAGTTGTTAGGGAAATAGATGCTTTAGGCGGCGAAATGGGTAAATGTGCTGATAAGAGTTTACTTCAAATTAAAATGCTTAATAGAGCTAAAGGGCCTGCTGTTAGGTCTTTGAGAGCGCAAGCTGATAAGATTACTTATCCTAAAAATATGTTAAAGACTTTAAAAAACACTGAAAATTTAAATATTCAAGAAGCATTTGTAAAAGACATATTAACAAAGGATAGTAAAGTTAGTGGTGTATTATTGGAAGATGGTACTGAAATTAATTCACGTGCAGTAATTTTAACAACTGGTACTTACTTAAATGCGGATATTATGGTTGGAAGTACTAGGCATAGAGAGGGACCGCATGGTGAGAAGCCTTCAAATTATTTAAGTGATAATTTGGCTAAAAAAGGATTTATTATAAAACGTTTAAAGACTGGAACTCCGCCTAGAATTCAAAAAAGTAGTATTGATTTTTCTAAGGCTAAAGTAGAATTTGGGGATAGTGAGGAACTTACTTTTAGTTTTGATAACAAAGTATTTTATGATGTCAAAAAGCAGGTACCTTGTCATTTAATTTATACAACACCTAAGACACATGAGATAATACTTAATAATTTAAATAAATCAAGTATGTATGGTGGCTTAGATGATATAAAAGGTGTTGGTCCTAGATACTGTCCATCTATTGAAGATAAGATTGTTAGATTTAAAGATAAGGAAAGACATCAATTATTTTTAGAGCCTGAAAGTTTATTTTATGATGATATTTATCTTCAAGGATTTTCGACGAGTATGCCTTTAGATGTACAAGAAGAAATGGTTCATAGTTTACCTGGTTTGGAAAAGGCGAAAATTCTTAAATATGCTTATGCGATTGAATATGATGCTATTGATTCAAGACAGCTTAAGTTTTCTTTAGAAACTAAAATAATTGAAAACTTATATACTGCTGGACAAATAAATGGTACTAGTGGGTATGAAGAAGCTGCTTGTCAAGGTTTAATTGCAGGTATAAATGCTTCTTTAAAACTTGAAGGTAAAGAGCCTTTAATTCTAAAAAGAAGTGAAGCCTATATAGGGGTTTTAATTGATGATTTAATAACCAAAGGTATAAGAGATCCTTATAGATTACTTACTTCACGGGCTGAATATAGGTTACTTTTAAGAAGTGACAATGCGGACTTAAGACTTACTGATTATGGTTATAAAGTAGGCTTAATAAGTGAAGAAAGGTATAATAGATTTAATAATAAGAAAATGTTAATAGAAAAATGTATGGATGAATTTAAAACAATTAGAATTACACCTAAAGAAAACGAATATTTAACTACTTTAAATACGGAATCTTTAAGTGCTGGTGTTTCTTTATATGATCTACTTAAAAGACCGGAAATTGAAGTTACTAATTTAACTAAGTATTTGAATAATGAATATGATAAAGAAATTTTAGAGCAAATTTCTTTAGAGGCTAAATATGAAGGTTATATTAAAAAGTCAATGGTGGAGGTAAAAAAAATGGAAAAAGCTGAAAATACTAGGATACCAGAGAATTTTGATTATGATGCACTTCATAATTTAGCATCGGAGGCTAAGCAAAAACTTAAGGAAGTAAGACCTGATACTATTGGTCAAGCTCAAAGAATTAGTGGGGTTAATCCAGCGGATATTTCAATTTTAACTATGTATTTGAAGGGATAATTTATGGATATAGATTTATTTATAAGCGAAGTTCAAAAATTAGGTGTTGAAGTTAATGATGAAAAACTTCAAAAGTTAGAAAAATATTATGAATTATTGATTTTGTGGAATGAAAAAATGAATTTGACGGCTATTACTGAAAAGAAATTAGTTTATTTAAAACACTTTTATGATAGTTTGACGTTAGCTAAGGTAATAAATTTAAATGAAATAGATAGTTTATGTGATATAGGTACTGGGGCTGGTTTTCCAGGGATTGTTTGAGCTTGACCAATAGTATCAGGTCTTA
>CAMOSR010000009.1 GCA_946625165.1 uncultured Bacillota bacterium | reverse complement strand
AAAAAATTAAATGAGGTTGCTGATTTATCGGCTAAGGTTTTGAAAGTTTTATATTTACTTTTAATTGCTTTGGCTATTTATATTTTAATAATATTGTTTAAGGAAACTCAAATTTTAGGATTTTTTATAACTTTACTTAAAATAGTTTTTCCTTTATTTATTGGAATACTTATTGCTTGGCTTTTTGACCCTTTTGTAAATTTTCTCGAAAGAAAAAAAATTAAAAGAGTTTGGGGCGGAGTTATTACTTATTTGATAATATTTTTAGTTGTTTTCTTGGTTTTATCGTCTTTAATTCCTCTTTTAATTAATCAGGTTAAAGAGTTTGTTCGTATAGCGCCAGATGTATTTAATACGGTTAAGGTTTGGGCTGGCGATATATTTAATCATTTTGAAAGTAATGAAATTTTTAATGCTGACAAGATAAAACAAGAATTTTTTAGGACTGTGGAAAGTTTTGGTGCTACTTTAACGACAACAATGCCTCAAAATTTTTTAGGATTTATGTCTAAATTATTTTCGTGGTTTGGTACGGTTATTTTAGGGCTTATTATCGGATTTTTCTTAATTGTTAATTTTGATAGCAGTTCTAAATTGTTTAATTTCATACCTAAAAAATATAGGGCAACGACTATAGAGCTTTTGGAAAATGTAAATATTTCTTTAAGAAGTTACGTTAAAGGGGCGGTTCTTGACTGTGGTCTTATATTTATACTTTCATCCATTGGTCTTTGGATGGTTGGTTTAAAAGCTCCAGTTTTATTTGGTTTGTTTTGTGGGCTTACTAATATTATTCCTTATGCGGGCCCTTATATTGGCGGAGCTCCAGCTGTTATTGTTGGGTTTACTCAAAATCCGATGATTGGTATTTTATCTTTAATCGTAATTGCTGTAATACAATTTTTAGAGGGTAATTTTTTGCAGCCGATTATTATGTCAAAAACGACTAAGCTACATCCTGTAACGATTATGTTAGGTCTTTTGATTTTTGGCTATTTCTTTGGTATTGTCGGTATGCTTATATCAACTCCGGTAATTGCGACGATTAAAACTGTATTTAAATTTTACGATGATAAATATGAAATTATTAAAAAAGAAAAGACAGAAAATAGTCACGAATAATATTAACGTGGCTTTTCTTTAAGGAGGTTCTATGGATAAAATATATATTATTGCAGGTAAAGCTCGTCACGGGAAGGATACTGTAGCTTTAGCTATAAAGAAGGCTTATGGTGATAAAAAAGTTATAAATTTATCTTATGGTAGTTATATTAAAGAGTATGCGCAAAAAATAAGTGATTGGGATGGAAATGAAGAAACTAAGCCAAGGGAACTTTTACAAACATTAGGAACTGATGTAATACGTGATAAAATAGATAAAGATTTTTTTGTAAAAAGATTATGTGATGATATTAGAGTTTATAGTTATTATTTTGATATAATTACAATTTCTGATGCAAGATTTCCAAATGAAATAAATACTCCTAAAAGTTTATTTGAAAATGTTATAACTATTAAAGTTATTAGGGATAATTTTGATAGTCCACTCACTAAGGAAGAACTTAATCATGCGACAGAAACGGCTTTGGATGATTATGATGATTTTGATTATGTTTTGAAAAATGATGGATCAATTTCTGATTTGGAAGAGAAGGTTTTAAAATTAGTAAAGAAGGTAGAATATGAATATTAGAGAAGAGTATATAAAATTTTTTGAGAGTAAAGGACATAAGCAGATTCCTAGTAGCCCGATAGTACCAGAAAATGACCCAACAGTTTTGTTTAATACAGCTGGTATGCAACCATTAATTCCTTATTTAATGGGACAGACACACCCTTATGGTAAAAGACTTTGTGATTATCAGAAGTGTGTTAGACTTACAGATTTAGATGAAATTGGAGATACTAGTCATCATACTTTTTTTGAAATGTTAGGTAACTGGAGTTTAGGGGATTATTTTAAAAAAGAATCTATTGGTTATAGTTTTGAATTTTTAACTGAAGTTCTTAATATTCCGGTTAACAAACTTGCGGTAACGGTATTTGAAGGTGATGATAAGATTCCAAGAGATGAAGTGGCTGCAGATAGGTGGAAGGAACTTGGCATTCCAGAAGAACGTATTGCTTATTTAGGCAGAAAGGATAATTTCTGGATTGCTGGTGATAGTGGCCCTTGTGGTGGAGATACGGAAATATTTTATTTTAGAAGTAATGATGAGGTTCCTTCAAAATTTGATCCTAATGACACAAGATGGGTAGAGATTTGGAATAATGTTTTTATGCAGTATTATATGGATGAAAAAGGTATTGTAACGGAGCTTTCTCAAAAGAATGTCGATACTGGCATGGGGCTTGAGCGAATAGTAGCTGTAATAGAAGGCGTGGATGATAATTATAGGACTTCTATTTGGAAAGATGTTATAGATCTTATTTCGGATATTGCAGGCATGCCTTATGAGGGTAATGAAAAAGCTATGAGAATAATTGCTGATCATATTAGGACAGCTACTTTTATTGCAGCTGATCCTGCTGGAGTTAAACCAAGTAATACTGATAGAGGGTATATTTTAAGAAGACTTATCAGAAGGGCAATTAGGTATGCTAAGAATTTAAACATTGATATAAATGGTGACTTTGCAGAAAGAATTGCTAAACTTATTATTCAAAAATATTCTACTTATTATCCAGAGCTTAATAATGAAGAAGTTATTATAGATGTTTTAAGAGGTGAACAAAAAAAGTTTAGCCGAACTTTGGAAAAGGGATTAAGGGAGTTTGATAAATTAGTTAAAAATACTAATTATGTTGATAAGACAATTGCTTTTAAGCTATATGACACTTATGGCTTTCCAATTGAACTTACAGTGGAAGAGGCTAGTAATAGAGGTATGGAAGTTGATACTTTAGGTTTTGAAGAAAAGTTTAAAGAACATCAAGAAAAATCTAGGACAGCTTCACAAGGAATGTTTAAGGGCGGTCTTTTAGGTCATAGTGAGGTTGAAACTAAATATCATACGGCAACTCATTTACTTAATGCGGCTTTAAAGAAGGTAATAGGGCCTGATACGTATCAAATGGGTAGTAATATAACAACGGAAAGATTAAGATTTGATTTTCCTTGTGATCATAAAATGACTGATGAAGAGAAAAAAGAAGTAGAGGATTTAGTAAATAGATGGATAGAGGATGATTATCCAGTTACAGTGAAAGAAATGAGCAAGGATGAAGCTGTTAAGTCAGGTGCAGAGTGCAGGTTTATTGAAAAGTATCCTGATATAGTTACAGTTTATTCAATTGGTGATTTTTCTTCTGAACTTTGTGGAGGTCCTCACGTTAAGCATACAGGCGAGCTTGGACACTTTAAGATTAAAAAAGAAGAGTCTAGTAGTGCGGGTGTAAGAAGAATAAAGGCTATTTTAGAATAGTCTTTTTCTTTACACTTTCACATATTTTGTAAGTCTTTGTAGAATGTTACTTATTTTTTTTTAATGATTTTATAAGATTTTTAAATGGTTTAAAAGGATAACAAAAAGTTATTGACTATAGAACATTTGTTTGTTATAATTAGCATGTAGGAGTCAATAAAACGAAAGGTATGGTGAAATATGAACCAAGATAAAATGCATTTGGTAAACAAAATATTTAACAATGAAACAATAAGAACTGTTTGGGATAAAGATCAGGAAAAATACTTTATAAGTGTTGTCGATGTTGTAAGTGTTGTTTCAGAAAGTAAAGATGGTAGAAAGTATTGGAACAAATTAAAACAAAGACTAAAAGCCGAAGGAAATGAGTCGGTGACAATTTGTCACCAGCTGAAATTAAAATCTTCTGATGGCAAATATTATAATACTGATGTCGTTGATATTGAAGGAATGTTTAGAATCATTGAATCAATTCCTAGTAAAAATGCTGAACCTATTAAACAGTGGTTGGCTAGATTAGGTAGTGAAAGAATTGATGAAACTTTTGATCCATCACTTGCTTTACAAAGGTCGATAGATTTATATAGGTCTAAAGGATATGATGAAAAATGGATTGCCAAAAGAATTAAAGGTATTCAAGATAGAAAAGGGCTTACTGATGTATGGAAAGATGGTGGAATAACTGAGTCAAAAGAATACGCTATTTTAACAAACGAAATTTATAAAGAATGGTCTGGTATGACGGCTAAGGAATATAAGTCATTTAAAGGTCTTAGAAAAGAGTCACTACGAGATAATATGACTGATGTTGAAGTAGCACTTGCGGATTTAGGGGAAATCGCAACAAGAGAAATTGCTAAAAAGAAAAAACCTAAAGGTTTAAATCAAAATATGAAAATTGCAAAACGTGGTGGGAAGATTGCTGGTAATGCGAGAAAAGATTTAGAATATGAAATTGGAGAAAGTGTAGTTACTAGTAATAATGCATTAAACTACGAATATGAAAAAGAAATAAAAATTGAAATGAAATAATTTACAAAAAGTTTTAGACAATACTATCTAAAACTTTTTACTTTACATTTTTGCGCATTTTGTAAGTCTTTGTAGAATGTTACTTTTAAAGGAATGATTAATATAATTTTCTTTTTTTCTTTACATTGATAGTTGATTTAATAGCATGTAATATGTTAAAATATGTAAAGAGAATAGGAAAGGTAATTAGTAGTATGGGGTAGTAAAGATGAACGAAGAAATGATAAATGATATAGCTTCTGCTAATAAATTAAAATATGTTTTATCTATTGTTAAATTATATATATATCTTTTGATTAAAAGGATGTTTGATTTATTATTAGCGCTTATAGGATGTGTTTTTTTGGTACCTATCGCAATAGTGATTAAAATCGTATCTATTATTAATAAAGATTTTAATTCTATTTTTTATTGTCAAAAAAGAATCGGAAAAGGTGGACGTGAATTTAATCTTTATAAATTTAGAAGTATGATTCCTGATGCGGATATTGAACTTGAAAGAATATTAAAAGAAGATAAAAAGCTTGCAAAAGAATATAAAGTTAATAAAAAACTTAAAAATGATCCTAGAATAACTAAGATTGGAAAGTTTATTAGAAGGTATTCGATAGATGAGCTTCCACAGCTTATTAATATACTTAGGGGAGACATGACTTTTATTGGTAATAGGCCTTACCTTCCAAGGGAAAAAAAGGACATGGGCGATTATTATGATGTAATTGTAAGAACTAAGCCTGGGCTTACTGGATACTGGCAAGTATCCGGTAGGAGCAATGTTTCTTTTGAGTATCGTTTAATACTTGAAGAGTATTATTCTCTTCATTGTAGTTTAAGGTTTGATATTAAAATATTTTTTAAGACTTTTAAAGCGGTATTTGGGTGTAAAGGGGCGAAATAATTCGCTTTTTCGTGCTTTAAAATAGAATTAGTGGTGATTTATTATGAAAAAAATAGATTTAAATAATAAAATAATTCTTGTTACAGGAATAGCAGGATTTATTGGTTCTAATCTTGCTTTAAGATTGCTTAAAGACTATAAAGACATTACAGTAGTTGGATTAGATAATATGAATGATTACTATGATGTTAGATTAAAAGAGTATAGATTAGATAGTTTAAAAAAATACGGTAATTTTATTTTTGTTAAGGGTAATTTGGCTGATAAAAAGTTAATTAATGAATTATTTTCAAAATATAAATTTGATATTGTTGTTAATTTAGCTGCTCAGGCCGGAGTAAGATATTCTATCGCTAATCCTGATGTTTATATTGAATCTAATATAATTGGTTTTTATAATATACTTGAAGCGTGCCGAAATAATCCAGTAGAGCATTTAGTTTACGCCTCATCTTCTTCTGTATATGGTTCTAATGAGAAAGTTCCGTATTCTACAGATGATAAGGTAGATAATCCTGTTAGTTTATATGCGGCAACTAAAAAGTCAAACGAACTACTTGCTCATGCATATTCTAAACTTTATAATATTCCTTCAACTGGTCTTAGATTTTTTACGGTTTATGGTCCAGCAGGAAGACCGGATATGGCATATTTTGGGTTTACAAATAAGTTAATTAGTGGTGAGACTATTAAAATATTTAATTATGGTAACTGCATGAGAGATTTTACCTATATTGATGATATTGTTGAGGGTATAGTTAGAGTTATGCAGGGAGCTCCTGAAAAGAAAAACGGAGATGATGGACTTCCAGTGCCTCCATATAATGTTTATAATATTGGAAATAGTAATCCAGAAAATTTACTTGATTTTGTAAATATTTTACAGGAGGAATTAGTAAGAGCTGGTGTGCTTCCTAGTGATTATGATTTTGAGGCTCATAAAGAGCTTGTTCCTATGCAGCCAGGGGACGTTCCTGTAACTTATGCAGATACTAAACCGCTTGAAGAAGATTATGGCTTTAAGCCTAACACTTCACTTAGAGATGGTTTAAGAAAGTTTGCTGAGTGGTACAAAGAATTTTATATGTAGGTGGTTTGGATGAAGAAGCATAATAGAAAACCTAAACTTTGTTTAGTGTCAAGTAGTGGTGGACACTGGGAACAACTTCAAAAATTAAAACCACTGATTGAAAAATATGATGGTTTTTTAGTGACTGAGAAAACTAAATTTGAGGCAAATGCGAAATATTTTATGAAACAAACTGATCTTAAAGATAAATTAATGATTTTTAAAATGTTTTGGAATTCATTTTATACATTATTTATCTGGATTAGGGAAAGACCTGATTTTATAATTACAACAGGAACTATAGTGGCTTATCCTTTTTATCTTCTTTCAATTATATTTCGTAAAAAGTTTGTTTTTATAGAAACGTTTGGTAGAGCTAATATGCCAACGGTTGCTGGAAAAATGATGGAAAAGCATAGTGATTTATTTATTGTTCAGTGGGAAACACAAAAGAAATATTATAAAAAGGCCATATATGGAGGCTGTTTATATTGATATTTGTAACAGTTGGTTCAAGAAATTATCCATTTGATAGATTATTTAAAAAGCTTGATAAGTTAGTTGAAGATGGGGTAATCAAAGATAAGATATTTGCACAAATAGGTACGTCTACTTATAAGCCTAAAAATTTTGAATATAAAGATTTTGTGTCTCCAGAAGAATTTGAAAAATACATAGATAAAGCTGATATAGTTGTTTCTCATGGGGCCTCTGGTTCTATTATGAAAGCTTTAAATGCTTCAAAAAAAGTTATAGCTGTTACTAGACTTGAAAAGTATGGTGAGCATATAAATGATCATCAAATTCAGAATAATGAAGCATTTGCTAGCAATCATTATGTTTTAATGGCTGATTTAGAATTAGACAATTTAGGTGAGTGCTTTAAAAAAATTAATAGTAAGGATAGTGGCCTTGTTCGATGGGAAAATAAAGATCCTATGGCTATAGTTAATATGATTGATAAGTTTATAGAGGATAATTGGAAGTGATAATATGGCAAGTAGTAAGCATATTAAAAGAATCAAATATGCATTAAGATTTTTACCTGATAAATTATATCTTCAAATGTATTATTTTGCTAGATTTAAGAAGTTTATTAATTTTAAAAATCCTAAAACTTTTAATGAAAAGCTTAATTATTTAAAGATATATGATAGAAATCCTTTGTATACTAAACTTGTGGATAAATATGAAGTTAAAGATTATGTTAGTAAAATAATAGGAGAAGAATATATTATTCCAACACTTGGTGTATGGGACAAATTTGATGATATAGATTTTGATAAGCTTCCACGACAATTTGTTTTGAAGTGTACTCATGATTCTGAGGGACTTGTTATTGTCAAAGATAAAAGTAAGTTTAATAAAGAGGAAGCTAAGAAAAAAATAGAAAGTGCGATGAAGTATAATTTTTATTATATTGGTAGAGAATGGCCATATAAGAATGTAAAGCCTAGAATTATTGCTGAGGAATATATGGAGGATTCTACTTACGGTGAACTTCGTGATTATAAGTTTTTTTGTTTTAATGGTAAACCAAAAATGATGTTTGTTGCTACTGATAGGAGTAAAAATGATACTAAGTTTGATTATTATGATTTGGATTTTAATCATTTAGATATAGTTCAGCATTATCCTAATTCTAGTGAAGAAATAGAAAAACCCAAAAATTTCGATAAGATGATAGAGTTTTCTAGAAAATTATCTAAAAATATGAAACATGTTAGAGTTGATTTTTATGAGGTTAATGGAAAACTATATTTTGGGGAAATTACATTTTATCATTTTAGTGGATTTATGCCTTTTGTACCTAGTAAATGGGATAAGATAATGGGAGATTATATAAAAATATAGTAGGTGGTAGTTAGATATGGATAAGCGATTACAATATTTAGATGTGGCTAGAGGAATTGCTATTTTATTGGTAGTTTTTGGGCATACATTAATTAAAGATTTTGCAAATTCTAATTTGTTACTTAATTATTTAAGATTCTATGTCTATACTATTCATATGCCAATTTTTTTTGTTATATCCGGTATTTTGTTTGAAAAGAATATTAAAAAATACTGTAAATTTTCTAAAAGTGAATATGTTAAAAATAAGTTTTTAAAATTTATGATTCCTTATTTTTCATTTTCTGTATTTAACTATTTACTTGTTTTTTTACTTTCTAATTTTAGTTTATTCGCAGCTGTTTTAAAAAAAGAAGGTTTTATAATTTTTGGCTTTTTTAATTCTTTGTTTTCTATTATAACTTATATTAATCATATTGATAATCATCTGTGGTTTTTATATGTAATGTTTATTATATTAATTATAAATAGAGTTTTTTTCAATGATTTAGATTGTAGAAGAAATAGATTTTTTATTATAATTTTGAGTATATTATTATATTATTTATATATTTGCTTTTCTTCTTATATTCCGGAAATTGTTTTTAAAGTAATGCGTTATAATTTGATTTTCATTGTAGGGAGAATAGTATATAGATTTGGTTCTATTTTTAAAAATGCCAGAACTAATCGTTGCGTTTTTATTATATGCTTTATTTTTAGTATGTTTTTGTTTCTTATTAAAGATGAAAGAGAAATTTGGTTTTATTCTTTGATTAATTTAATCGTGGAATTGACTTTTTCTATTTGGATTATATTTTCTTTTAGTAATTTGTGTATTAATAATAAAGTTTTGAATTATTTTGGGAATGGCGAAAAGTCTATGGTTATTTATTTATTACACATGCCGTTTGTATTACCGTTTATAGTTTTTATATTAACTAAAATGAATCTTAATGTTTTCGCTATAATTCCTATTTCTTTTATTAGTTCTTTATTTGTTTGTTTTGTTCTTTATAATTTTATATTGAGTAAATCAAAAATTATTAAAAAATATTTCTTTGGCTTTGTAAATTGAAGATTATGCTTGAGGTGATGAAATGCGTTTATTATTTGTAATTACTGGTATGAAATCTGGTGGTGCTGAAAGAGTAATGGCTACTTTAAGCAATGAGCTAGCTAAAAATAATAAAATAAGATTGGTTATTCTAAAGGAGGCTAGTTCTGATTATTATATATCTGATAATGTTGAAGTTGTTTCTGGGAATATAAAAAATAAAAATATGATAAAGTCTATTGTTTTTTTAAAGAAACAAATTGAAGAATATAAACCTGATTTAGTTTTATCCTTTATGACAAAAACCAATATAATTTCTTTAATTACTAAAAAAATGTTATCTTATAAATGCCCATTTATTATTTCTGAAAGAGCAAATCCATATTATACAAAGGGCATATTAGCTTTTTTAAGAAGAATTATTTATCCGTTTGCTGATGGATGTGTTTTTCAAACTAAAATGGCACAGGATTATTATAAAAATATTCTTAGATGCAATAGTGTTGTAATAAAAAATCCATTGTCCCGTGATTTTAATATAAGTCCATATTCTGATGTAAGAAAGAAAAAGATAGTTTGTACAGCAAGACTATCACCAGAAAAGAATCAGGCATTTTTAATTAAAACGTTTGCTTTAATAAAAGATAAGTATCCTGAATATAAATTGGAAATATATGGTGAAGGTCCGTGCAGAAATGATTTACAGAAGCTTATTGATGATTTAAATGTTAATTCTTGTGTTAGGTTAATGGGACGAAAGCATGATATAATAAAATATATACAAGATGCTTCAGTTTTTGTTTTACCATCTAATTCAGAAGGAATGCCTAATGCTTTACTAGAAGCTATGGCTCTTGGAATTCCTTGTATTTCTACAGATTGTCCAATAGGTGGACCAGCTGATATAATTGATGATGGTGTAAATGGGATACTTATCCCGATGAATGATCAGAATGCTTTAATTGAAGCGATTGATAAGATTATTAGTAATCAAATATTTGCAAATAAGCTTAGTAAAAATGCTTCTCTGGTAACGTCAAAATTTGATACTGATATTATTTGTAAAGAGTGGGGAGAATATTTAATAAAGATTAAGGAGAACTATTATGACTAAATTAACTGATATAATTAAAAATCCTAAATATTATTTAATTCTTTTATATGGCAAAATAATTCCTAAATCTTTAAAATGGGATGAAAAATATGTAAAAAAGATGTATAAATATAAAATGAATGAGGAGCTAAACTTAAAAAAGCCACAAACTTATAGTGAAAAATTACAATGGCTGAAGTTATATGATAGAAATCCAATTTATACAAAAATGGTTGATAAGTATGAAGTTAAAGATTATGTTAGTAAAATAATTGGTGATGAATATATTATTCCAACACTTGGTGTATGGGACAAATTTGATGATATAGATTTTAATTCTTTACCAAATCAGTTTGTATTGAAATGTACTCATGATTCTGGAGGTCTTGTCATAGTAACTGATAAAAAAAATTTTGATAAAAAGGCCGCAAAAACAAAAATTAATCATTGTTTAAAGAGAAATTATTATACTAATACGAGAGAATGGCCATACAAAGGTGTAAAACCAAGGATTATTGCTGAGCCATATTTAGAGGATAAGGAACTCAATGAAATAAGAGACTATAAGTTTTTCATTTTTAACAATAAACATGTAATGACTCTTGTATGTAGTGATAGATTAAATAAAGTAAAGTATACTTTTTTCGATGTAAGAAAAAAACTTTTAGATATTAAACAATGTTGTGCGGATAATGATCCGAATGTTAAATTACCTAACAACTATGCTAAAATGGTTGACTTTGCTGAAAGATTGTCAAAGGATACTATTCAAGTAAGAGTTGATTTTTATGAAATAAATAATGAAATATATTTTGGAGAATTAACATTTTTTGACTCAAGTGGTTTTGGCAAGTTTTCTCCAGAAGAATGGGATTATAAATTAGGAAAATTGATAGAATTGGAGGATAATAATGAAATTAGTAAGTGTTATAATTCCGACTCATCAGGGGAGTAAATATGTAAAATATGCTGTTGAAAGTGTGTTAAGACAATCATATTCAAATATTGAAATAATTGTTGTTGATGATAATGGTAAAGGTACTATTGAGCAGGAAAAAACCGAAAAAAAACTGAAGGAATATATAGATGCAAATAAGATAAAATATATTACTCATTTAAAGAATATAAATGGATCTGCAGCAAGAAATACAGGTTTTAAAAATTCTTTTGGTGATTATATATGCTTACTAGATGATGACGATGAGTATTATCCAGATAAGATTGAAAGGGAAGTCCGAGAGTTGAATTTATTAAATGATGATTATGGTATGGTTTTTTGTGGAACTAATGGTAGTGACAAAGGTAAGAGTGGCAGCATTTTGTTTGAAGTTTTAATTCATTCTGTTGTAATTGGATCAAATTCATTTATGGTTAGAAGAAACATATGGGAACAATTAGATGGTTTTGATGAAAGTTTTAAAAGACATCAGGATTACGAATTTACAGCAAGAGTAGCTAGTATTACTAAGATAAAATATATCAAGTTTGTTGGATTTAAATCAAGATTAACAAAAAGAAATAATCCTAAAAGTACTGTGCAAGCCCAAGAATATAGAGCCCATTATTTAGATAAGATGATTCCTCTAATAAAAAAATTTTCAGTATCTAAGCAAAAGTTTATAATATGTTGTAATTGTATGGAGGTTTCTTCCAAAGGGTCTTTAATGCATATTAATAATTTATTAGATTATGCTAGTCGATGGTATCCACATTTTGGGTTATTAACAATTTTAAAAGTGTCTATATTTAAATTTGTTAGACGTTTGAAGTGGGTATTAATAAAAAATATAAGAGGTTAAAAAATGAAAAATAAATATACGTTAAAAATAAATTTTTTAGATATAGCTTTTATTCTTTTTTATGCTTATGACTTAATACTATATTTTTTTATCCAAGTTTTTCCAAATTATCAATTTAGTAAAATAATTTCATTAATTATTTTATATGTAGTATTAATTTTGGGAATAATTAGGGAGAAAAGAGCCTTAAAGATTGATTCAATACTGTTAATTGTTGGTCTTTACTTGTTATTTTTATTAAATTCTTTATTATATCCAAATTATAGGTATGCTATGTTTGAGCTTCCTATTTGGAATATATATTCCTGTGTATTTACTTTTTCTAGTAGTATTTTTGCTTATTTGTTTTTTAGATTAATTAATAATCCCAAGCGAATGTTAAATAATTTAAAAAAGGCTTCTTATTTGACTTTTCTTTGGTCATGTTTGAGAATATATTCGGCGGTACGGAATGGCGGATTTAACAAGGCTTTTGAAAATGGAGTTGTTAGTACATCAACTTATGATATGGCTGTAGGATATAGATTACTTTTTTCTAGCATAATTTTTTTCATAATTTTTTGTGGAAAATTGAAAACGGATAATAATAAAACCAATAAAATTTCATATTTAATATTGTTTGTTATATCTTTAGTTTTAATGATAATCTATGGTCCTAGGTCTTCAGTTGCATCTTTTGTTTTGTTTCTTGTATTGTACTTATTTTTTATCGGTTCAAATAGAACTTCAAAAAACTTAGTAAGGAAATTATTTATAATTATATTTTTATTTAGTTTATATTTATTCTTTAAGGATAAATCTAATTTGACTTTTATATATAATGCTTTATCAAAATTTAATTTGAATTCAAGAATTCTTAATAGTTTGATTAGTGGTTCAGTGGAACTTGATTTTGGCCGGAATATGATGTGGAAAAATGCGATAAAATTGATTCTAATGCATCCATTAATAGGAAATGGAATTTATGTTGATCGAAGTATATATGGTATTTATTGTCATCAATTTGTTTTAGAAATGCTTTTAAACTTTGGTGTGGTACTAGGACTTATAATAATTTTTATATTTATAAAGAATATTATAAACATGTTATTTTTATGTAAAAATGAGATTTGGAAATTAATTTTTATTGTTTTTTTGTCAATGACTTTAATTAGATTGAATATTTCTTCTTCATTTTGGCAGGATACAAATTTTTGGGCGTGTATAGCTATTGTCGTTAATTATCATGAAGATTCAAAACTTAATAAAAAGAATATAAATTAAAGATTTTAGCATTTTTAGAAAGATTATATGATTTTATTTAGGGAGGTATTATGAAAAAATCCAATTTAAAAGAAAATTTCATATATAATATAATATATCAAATACTAATTTTAGTTTTGCCATTAATTACGGCACCTTATCTTAGTCGTGTAATAGGTGGAAAAGGGATAGGTATATATTCCTATACACAAGCTTTTGCTAACTATTTTGTACTTATTGCATTACTTGGGGTTGAAAATTATGGAAACAGAGAAATTGCTAGAATAAGAGATAATGAGATATTAAGGGATAAGACTTTTTGGGAAATTTATTCTATTCAATTTTTGTTAACTATAATTTTATCAATTGCATATGTTGGCTATTTGGTAAGTTTTAAACCTATATATTATTTAATATATTTATTGCAATTTTTTTATGTTATTTCTTCAGGATTTAATATAAATTGGTTTTTTTTCGGGATGGAAAAATTTAAATTGACTGTTATAAGAAATGCTATTATAAAAACATTAACAACTATTTCGATTTTTATATTTGTAAAAAAAGCAAATGATTTATGGTTATACACCTTAATTATCTCTGTTGGATTTTTGCTTAGTAATTTAGTTTTATGGCCGTTTTTAGTAAGAGAAGTTAAATTTTATAAACCAAAATGGGAAAAAATAAAAAAGCATATAAAACCTGATTTGTTTTTGTTTTTGCCTGTAGTAGCAATTAGTTTATATAATATAATGGATAAGTTAATGCTTGGTAGTATGTCAACATACACAGAGGTAGGTTATTATACTTATGCTGAAAAAATAGTTCAAGTTCCTGTTGCTGTTATAATAGCTTTAGGGACAGTTATGATGCCTAGGGTTAGTAACTTAATGAAAAATGGAAATTATGATGAATGTAAAAGATTGTTCAATAAAGCTATGACGTTTGTCTTATTTATGAGTTTTGCTTTTATGTTTGGAATGATTAATTTAGCACCGTTGTTTTCTAATTGGTATTATGGTTCTTCATTTTCGAGATGTGGTTTCTTTATGTCTTGTCTTGCTCCTGTGATTGTATTTAAAAGTTGGGCCAATTTAGTTAGGACACAGTATATAATCCCAAAAGGATATGATAATATTTATATTTGGTCGGTGTTTGGTGGAGCTATATTTAATTTAGTAGCAAATTTTTTGCTCATTCCTAGATTCCATGGATTAGGAGCTATAATTGGAACAATTCTTGCTGAATTTGTTGTTTGTTTTATCCAAACTTGGGGTACAAGAAAAGAGATAAATTTTATTCCGTATTTAAAAGATAGTATAGTTTTTATGTTTATTGGGATTTCAATGTTTTTTGGTATGAACTGTATCAAACATTTGATTTTTAATTTCTCTCAGTTTATTGAGCTTATTTTACTTTTTATTTTTGGAGCTACTATATATATTATTTTATCGTCGATTTATTTGTTTAAGATAAAGAAATATAAAATACCGTTATTGTTCAAAAAGAATCAATCGTGAATGTTTTTTAATACGATGGTTATATTTATTTTGAAATGCTTGTTTGCTATAGTAGTTGATGTGTGATATATTGTTTTATGAAGAAAGGTTTGTGTTTATGAAAATAGCAGTTGCAGGAACAGGATATGTTGGGCTTTCACTGGCAACACTTCTTTCACAAAAGAATGAAGTGTTTGCTTTAGATATTATACCTGAGAAAGTAGATATGATTAATAATAGGATAAGTCCTATTAAAGATGAATATATAGAAGAGTATTTTAAGAATAAGAAATTAAAATTAAAAGCTACTTTAGATTTTAAAGAAGCTTTTGATGGGGCTAAATTTATTATTATTAGGACGCCTACTAATTATGATGAAGAACATGGTTATTTTGATACTAGTAGTGTAGAGGATATTATTGAAAAAGTAATTAGTATGGGAATAGATACTACTATGGTAGTTAAGTCAACTATTCCAGTAGGGTTTATCCAAAGTGTAAAGAAAAAGTACAACATTAATAATATTATGTTTTCACCTGAATTTTTAAGAGAAGGAAGAGCTTTATATGATAATTTATATCCTTCTAGAATAATAGTTGGTGAGAAAAGTGAAAGAGCAGAGGAGTTTGCTAATTTACTTAAAGAGGCAGCTTTAAAAGAAGATGTTCCAGTTAAATTTATGGATTCTACTGAAGCTGAAGCTGTCAAGTTATTTGCAAATACTTATTTAGCTTTAAGGGTTGCATATTTTAATGAGCTTGATACTTATGCTGAAATAAAGGGTTTAAATACTGGTGATATTATTGATGGCGTATGTTTAGATCCTAGAATAGGAAATCACTATAATAATCCTTCGTTTGGGTATGGTGGATACTGCCTTCCTAAAGATACTAAACAGTTACTTGCTAATTATGAAAATGTACCTCAAAATTTAATAGAGGCTATAGTTAAATCTAATGATACTAGAAAAGATCATATAGCTGATATGATAATTAAAAGAAATCCTAATTGTGTTGGTGTTTATAGACTTACTATGAAAAGTGGTTCTGATAATTTTAGAGCTTCAGCTATTCAAGGTGTTATTGATAGACTTAAAAGTAATAATATAAAAGTAGTTATATATGAACCTACTTTAAAAGAAGATGTATTTAATGATTGTGATGTTATTAAGCATTTTGCTGAATTTGAGGAAATGGTTGATATAGTTTTAGTTAATAGAATCGATGAAAATGTAGATAATATTAAAGAAAAGGTATATACAAGAGATTTGTTCTGCAGAGATTAAATCTTTTTTTCTTGATATTTAATTTGTTTTATGGCATAATTATTAAAAATATTTTAATATTATAGTGGGGAAAAATGATGAAAAACAAGCTATTAGTAATTATTTCTATTATTATAACTATACTATGGATGTTAATAATTTATAATTTTTCACAAACTTCTTCAATGGACTCTAATAATGGTAGTAAAAAAATTATTAGAAATATTGTGGAAAAGTTTGTTGATGATGATAAAAATGTAGAAAAATTAGTGGTTAAGATAAATAAGCCTTTTAGAAAATTTGCTCATGCGAGTGTGTATTTTGTACTTGGATTATTTGTTAATAGTGTTATTCTATATTTTAATAGGGATTTAAAAAAATGTAATTTAATAAGTTTTATATTTTGCTTTATGTATGCGATTACTGATGAATTTCATCAAACGTGTGTGATGGGAAGAACAGGGCAAATGAGTGATGTATTAATCGACGGCTTTGGCGCTATTATAGGCTGCATTATATTTAATTTAATATATAAAAAAATCAAAGAGACATGTAATTAATTTTTAAGAGATTAAACTATTACATGTTTTATTTTAAATTTTTTATTTATTTAATAGAAAATTTAGTAATTTTTGAAATAATATTAATGTCAAATCTTCTTTTAAAAGTTTTTTTGCTTATTTTTTACATATTTTTCTTTTAAAATGTGTAAATATAGTGTAGAATAACAAACTAAAAAGGAGATGAGATTATGGTAATTTTAATTATTTTATTATTGATTTCATTTTTATTTATATATTCTTGTTGCGTTGTTTCAAGCAGATGCCAGAAAATTGAAGATAAATATTCTGAATAATTAAAATACTATGAATAACTATCTTGAATTTATTCTTTAATTAATGTATAATCAATAATAGGAGGTAGACTTATGAAGAAAGTTTTATTTGGAATGGTTATATGTTTATTATTTATGACGGTTAGTGTAAAGGCGATGAGTGAAAGTAAACTATTAGAAAAACTTACTGCAAAGTATGATATTAATGGTGTAACTTTTCAATTAAGTGAAAGTGATAGGGTTTTAGCAAAAAGATATTTAGATCAGAATGAGGTTTCTTCTAGTGATGCTGATTATATTTCTTCAAAGATTGATGAAGCTATAGCGACAATGAGGCAATCAGGTGTTAAAGATTTCGCTGATTTTACAAAAATGCCAGCATCTTTAAAAACTAAATTAAAAAGATTAGTTCAAGATGTTGCTAGTGAAACTTCAGTTAAAGCTACAGTTACTAAGGATACTGTTGTTATTTATAATAATGATGGCTCTGTTTTTGCTGAAATTGATGGACTTGTAAAAAATACCGGGTCTAAGATAAACTTTATTATTCCAACTGCTATTTTAGTTGTAGTCGCAGGTGCTTTTGTGCTAGTTAAAAATATAAAAGCGAATGCATAACAAAAGAAAATTTAGTGAAAAGGCATTTGTCACATATGTGGCAATTTCCTTTTTATTTGTCTGTCTTTTTATTTTAATAGTGTACTTTGGATTAAATAACAAAATTGTCAGATATACTTCTTTGATTAATACGGTGGCTATTAAAAAAAATGATAAAGAAAAAACTGTATCTTTTGATAAAATAAAGAAAAAATTAACTAGTTATCCAGCTTATGGGACAAAATATGCAAATATTGAAATATCTAAAATTGATTTAAAATTACCTGTTTATTTTGGTGATAATATGGAGATTTTAAGTCATGGTATTGGTCATTATGCTGGCTCTTATTTTCCTGGCGAAGGTGGGACGATAATTTATGCTGGGCATAATAATCGTGGATATTTTGATAAGATATTAAATTTGAAAAAAGATGACAAAATAGTGATAGAAACAAATTATGGAAGTTTTGAATATAAAGTGTATGAAACAAAAATAGTAAATGAAAATGATTTATCGGCTTTTGCTGTTCAAAGCGAAAGAGAAGAGCTTATTGTTTACACTTGTTATCCTTTAGGGGTAGGGCATAAAACAGAGAGATTTTTAGTTTACGCTTATGGTGATACTTATGAATAGGATTAAAATTATTTTAAGAGTTTTTTTAGGGTTTGGTTGTTCTGTTTTTATGTTTATTTTGGCCTTTTTATTAATAATAAGGGTGACTATTTATAATAAAAATTATGTTTTAAAAAAATTAGATGAGATTAATTATTATGAAAAAGTATATTTAGAAATTAGTAATGATATGAAAAATAATTTGCTTTCATCAGGCCTTGATGAAACAATTTTGGAAAACCTTTTTACAGAGAATGATGTTTTAAACGATATTAATGGTTTAATTGGTTCAATATATAGTGGTTCTAAATATGAAGTAGATACGGCTTATTTGAAAGATAAGTTAAATAAAAATATTAAGGATTATTTAAATAAAAGTAATACAGAGGTCACTGATCAAAAAGCTTTAGATAAATTTATTTCAAATATTATTAGTATTTATAAAAAAGAAATTAGTTTATATGGGCATATAGAAGGTTATAATAATAAGTTTATTAAAGCAGGTAAATTTATTGATGTTAGTATTGTGGTAATTACCTTTCTTTTAATTATTTTTCTGGTAATTTTGAGATGGCCTCTTCACAGAAAATATGAAGGTGTTATTTCTTTATCAGCGGGGATGATGTTATTATATTTTAAGTTTTATATATATGAACAAATTGATATGAAAAACATTTTAATAATTTCTGATAGTTTTTCGAAACTTATAAAAGAACTATTACTAGATATTAATAATTATATTTTTATTTTAGCAATCATTTTGTTGTTTGCGGGGATATTTTTAAATTTTGTTAATTCTTTTAAAAAGGTTAAACGTAGGAAAAAAATATCATAAGGAGTTTTGTATGGAAGAGATTAATATTAAAGATTTTTGGGATTATTTAAAGAAGTATATAGTTTTGATTATTATTGTGACTATTCTATTGGTAGGCGGGGTTTTTGCTTATGATAAGATACTTAAAAAACCAATATATACCACTTATACTACTATTGTTTTAGTAAAAGGCGATACTTCAAATGTAAATGGTAATTCTGAGGCGATTAGTCAAAATGATGTTTTGCTTAATAGAAATTTAGTTCCGACATATGGTAAAATCATAAATAGTAAATTAGTTTTAAAGCAAGTAATAAGAAAATTAAATATTGATTATACAGTTAAGGAACTGTCTAGTAATATTAAAGTTGAGGCTTTAGATGATACAGAAATTCTTAAGATATCTGTAAGTGATTTAGATCCGCAAAAAGCAGCTTCCATTGCTAATACTATTGCTGATGTGTTTAGTGCGGAGATTAAAAAAATATATAAAATAAACAATGTAAGTGTAATTGATGAAGCTCAAGTTTCTTATGAAGTATCTAATAATACTTTGAAAAGAGATGTAGCTTTAGCCACTTTTGTTTCAGTTTTTGGAATTTCGGCAATTATATTTATTAAATTTTATTTTGATGATACGGTTAAGTATAGTGAAAATTTGGAACAAGAAATTGGAATGCCAATTATTGCTAAAATATTAAAAAGTAATGATAATATAGACTTACTTGCTTTACAAAAACCTAACTCTCTTACTAGTGAAAGCATTAGAACTTTAAGAACTAATTTACAATTTTCATCTGTTGATGATGAAGTAAAAACTATTCTTGTTACAAGTACATTACCTAGTGAGGGTAAAAGCTTTATTAGTGCGAATTTAGCTATTTCGTTTGCACAAGCTGGTAAAAAAGTTCTTCTTGTTGATTGTGATCTTAGAAAAGGTAGACAGCATAAAATATTTAAATTATCTAATAGTAGTGGGCTTTCAAATTTATTGATTGGGGATTTTGGTAAAGTAAAAGATTATATTCATAAAACTAGTGTCAAGGGGCTTTCGGTTATTACAAGAGGTGTTTGTCCGCCAAATCCTAGCGAACTTTTAAATTCTCGTAAAAACAGGGTATTTGTTGAGAAAATAGGCGAGTGGTACGATATAGTGATTTTTGATGGGGTTCCTTGTAGTGGACTTTCTGATTCACTAATTATATCTTCTTTAGTTGATAGAGTAGTTATTGTTTCGGCAGAAAATTATACGCCTAAGTCTGAGCTTATTAATACAAGAAAGGCACTTGAGAAAGTAGGCGCTAATGTTATAGGTACTGTTATTAATAATATAAATGATAAAGGACACTCTTATGGTAAGTATTACTATTATTATGAGGATGAAGATAAATGATAGATATTCATTCACATTTACTTTACGGAATTGATGATGGTTCAAAGTCGTTAGAGGAAAGTATAGGTATAATTAGAGATTTGTCTGATTTTGGTTTTACAGATATTATATTGACGCCTCATTATATTAAAGATACTAATTATAATAGTCCTAGAGAAAACAATTTAAAATTGCTTAGTGTTTTGCAAAAAAGTTTGAAAGAAAATGGCATATGTGTTAATTTATATTTAGGTAATGAGATTTATATTAATGATGATATATATGCTTTACTTAAAAATGGTGAGATTAGTTCTTTAAATGATAGTAATTTTTTGCTTATTGAGCTTCCAATGAGTGGTGAATATAATTATTACATTGATATATTTGAAGATTTAATTAATAAGGGTTATAGAGTTATTTTAGCTCATCCTGAAAGATATCTTTCGTTTCAAAGTGATTTTAATAAGGTGCTTGAACTTGAGAGAGTTGGTGTTCTTTTTCAGTGTAATATAGAAAGTATTTTAGGAAGTTATGGTAAAGGCGCAATTAAGACTATTAAGAAGCTTTTAAAAACCAAGAAAATATCTTTTTTGGCAACTGATATTCATCATAAAAAACATGATTATAATAAATATAATAAGGCAATTAAAAAAATTAGGCATTATTTATCAAAAGAAGAATTAAATATTTTATTAAATGAAAACCCTGGTAAAATTATTAACTAGGGTTTTACGTTGACAAAATTCTATTTTTCTGAGAAAATGGAATTGTAATGGAAAGAGGGTTAAGCTATGTTACAAGAAAGATTGCTTTTAACACCTAAAGATATATTGGAAAAGGAGTTTAAAATTGATACCCGTGGATATAGACCACAAGAAGTAGATAAGTTTTTGGATGCTGTAATTAGTGATTATGAGGAAATGATTTCAGTCGTTAAAGATTTAGAAAAAGAGAAGAAAAATTTAATCGATGAAAATATCAGATTAAAGCAAGAAGTAAGAAATGCAAGAACTAAGCTCGATGTACTTCGTGAATCTGGTAATAATGATGTATCTAATGCGGATTTACTAAGACGTCTTTCTAATCTTGAAAAAATAGTTTACGAAAACAGATAATATTTTGGCAAACGCTGCATTCTTAGTAATGTAGAGGAAAGTCCATACTTGCATAGTCTGTGATGACTATAGTGATTGTGCTTGGGGAAAAAATAACCCAAGGTAGCTTTTAGGCTAACGGCGTAGATAACCTAAGTCATTTGATATGGTGATTTTACTTAAAGTGCCGCAGTGACGATGCTTTCAGAAATGAAAGAGTGAAACGTGGTAAACCCCGCAAGCAAGAAACCCAAATTTTGGTAGGGGAACCTAATAAGAAAGAAGTAAGAATTTTTTATGGGATCGATATTTCGATAGATAAATGTTTGCCCCTTTTTATAAGGAACAGAATATGGCTTATAAAATATTATTTTTGTTTTAGGAAGGATTATATGAAGGAGATTGGTGAAAAGCTAAAAGAGGCTCGTGAAAGTATTGGGGGTTCTGTTGAAGAGGGCGCTGAAGACTTAAAAATAAGAGCTTCACAAATTGAAAATATAGAAGCTGGTAATTCTGATGCTTTTAAAGATGTTTTTAATCTTAAATATTTAATTAGAGATTACTCAAAATATTTGGGGCTTAATAAAGAAGATTTAGTTGATGAATTTAATGAATATCTATTTGATTATACTTCAAGACTTTCATTAGATGACATTAAGTCAGCTAAAAAAGAGCGAAAACAAGCCAAGCGAATTAAGTCACCATACACAATAGAGAAGAAGAGTCGCCTTCCTATTGTTGTGTTTGTACTATGGCTGGTTATTCTTGTCTTAGTGCTTGTAATAATTTATCTTGTCATGAATTTAAATGATATGAATGATAAAGATTTTGTAGAAGGTTCTGTAGTTACAGAAAGTAAATAGGAGGAAATATGAATTTACCAAACAAATTAACAATGACTAGAATTTTTATGACTTTTTTAATTATATTTATATTGTTATTTCCATTTTCAGCAATGGGAATAAATGTTCCACAAATTTTTGTGAATGAATCTTTAAGGATGGACATTCGTTATCCTATAGCTGGTGTTATTTTTATTATAGCGTCTATTACTGATTTCTTTGATGGCATGATTGCTAGAAAGTATAATTTAATTACTGATTTTGGTAAGATGGTTGATGCGATAGCTGATAAGATTTTAGTTAATTCAGCTTTAATTATTTTATGTGCTCAAGGATTTATTCATCCAGTTATTCCAGTAATAATTATTGTTAGAGATACAATTGTTGATTCTATTAAGATGATTGCTGGCTCTAAGGGTAATGTAGTAGCAGCTATTAAAACTGGAAAGTATAAAACTGCTTCTTTAATGGTTGGTATTGTTTTAACTTTATTTTACGATATGCCATTTGAACTTTGGAATATACATGTTTCAGATTTCTTACTTATAGTGGCAGCGACGCTGTCTATTATTTCTGGGGTTCAATATTATAATATGAATAAGAAATACATATTTGGAGAATCTAAGGAAATGTAAATTTCCTTTTTTCTTTGTTGAATTTCCCAAAAACTAGTAAATTGTCTATAGTCATTTTCTTTTTTTGGGGTGAAAATCTAATTTAATTTGTGTAAATTATTTGAACAAATGTTCGCAAAAGTGTTGACAAAGATGTTTTAATATTATAAAATTAAGATGTAGGAGTAAAGGAGGAAAATAAATGGCAAAGACAACTGCCGATAGTGATCAAAATTTAAAACAGGTTCTTGCTGATATTGAAAAACAATTTGGTAAAGGATCTATTATGAAATTAGGTGATAACGAGCGTAGAGAGATAGATGTTATATCTAGTGGTAGTATTGCCTTAGATGAGGCCCTAGGCATTGGTGGCTATCCTAAAGGAAGAATAATTGAGATATATGGTCCAGAATCTTCTGGTAAAACCACTTTTGCATTGCATGCAATTGCTGAGGCTCAAAAAGCAGGTGGTAAGGCAGCTTTTATAGATGCTGAAAATGCTTTAGATCCACAATATGCGGCAAATCTTGGTGTTAATATAGATGAGTTATTACTTTCACAGCCTGATAATGGTGAACAAGCTTTGGAAATTGCTGAGGCTTTAGTTAGAAGTGGAGCTATTAGTGTTATCGTTATTGACTCAGTAGCAGCTTTAGTACCACAAGCTGAAATTGAAGGAGAGATGGGGGATTCTCATGTTGGTCTTCAGGCTAGACTTATGAGTCAAGCGTTAAGAAAACTTGCGGGAATTATTAATAAAACTAATACTATTGCGATATTTATCAATCAATTAAGGGAAAAAGTAGGGGTTATGTATGGTAATCCAGAAGTAACGCCCGGTGGGAGAGCCCTAAAATTTTATTCTTCTATTAGACTTGATATTAGAAGAAGTGAACAAATTAAGATGGGTACTGATATTATTGGTAATAAGACTAATGTTAAAGTTGTCAAAAATAAAATGGCGCCTCCATTTAAATCTTGCCAAGTAGATATTATGTATGGTACTGGTATTTCTAGGGAAGGTGAACTTGTGGATTTAGCTGCCCAGGCTGGGGCACTTGAAAAATCTGGCGCTTGGTATGCTTATAATGGTGAAAAGATTGGTCAGGGTAAAGAAAATGTTAAAGAATATTTAAAACAAAATCCAAAAGTTTTTGATGACTTGTATAAGAAAGTAAGAGAATTTTATAATTTAAAATAATAATTAAAGATAGCTATGGGTATGGCTATCTTTTATGTTTTTAAATATTTTGACTTTTATTCTTTTTTTGCTATAATTGTTTTAGGATATGGAGGGATTTAAGAATGGAGCAAAGAAAAACTGATATAGATACAGGAGATAACAATACATTAAATATTAATGCTAATGGGGCTAATTATACTTTTGATTTGCCAGGTCAGGTAGGTAATGTTAATACAAATTATAATACTGTTCCGATAGCGCCTGTGACTATAAATCCACAAAATCATATTAATTCTGTTAACGTTGAACCAGTGCAGCCGGTATCACCAATGCCTGCAGTAGAGCCTGTTAATGTTGAACCAGTACAGCCGGTATCACCAATGCCTGCAGTAGAGCCTGTTAATGTTGAACCAGTACAGC
>CAMOSR010000008.1 GCA_946625165.1 uncultured Bacillota bacterium | reverse complement strand
ACTTAAAATGCGGAAATGTGTTAAATTTTCTTGAATTATATAAATATCATATTGTTTAATTAATCTTATCCAAAATTCGAAATCAGGAAGCTGTCTATATGTATTCTTATATTTTCCAATTTTTAAATAAACTTCCTTTCTTATCATGACACTTGGATGACATAAACAATTTCCATTATCAAAAAAATATCTATACCACTCACTTTGTTTACGATTTCGTTGATTAAATATTTTAACATTGAAATTATCATTTTCTAAAATAAGATTATCTTTTTCATCAACAAAATCAGCAAGTGTAAAACACGCAGCTTTATCTTTATGTGTATCTAAGTAGTCAATTTGTTTCTGTAATTTAGTTGGTTCCCAATAATCGTCAGAATTTAATAATGCAATATATTCAGAATTAGCGAATTCAATTAATTGATTTAAAGTTACAACTGCCCCTTGATTTTCTGCGTTATAATATTTTATTATTCTAGGATCTTTGTACGAATCAATTATTTTTCTAGAATTATCAGTTGATGCATCGTCAATAATTATTAATTCAAAATCTTTATAAGTTTGATTTAATACACTATCAATTGCTTTTTTTAAAAATTTACCATGGTTATATGAAGGAATTACAACACATAATTTTTTCATTACTTTTCCTCCTCAATCAATTTTTTTAAAAGTTTTATTCTTGGTTTCATCTGTGAATCATAATTGTACAATTTTAATATGTTTTTGCGACAATTTTTAGCAAGTTTTCTTAACAATTTTGCATCATTATATAATAATTCCACTTTTTCTATTATATCATTTACATCAGGTTTTATTATAATAATATTCTCCATGTTTCTATAGTAATCATTACACATATTTAATTCATCAGTACACAAAATAAGTGTTTCTCTAATACCTGCTTCCGTACAACTAGCAGTAGGAAAACCATCAAATGCACCATTAAGTAATATATTAGGCCTATTGGCTGAAATAATTAAATCTTTGTCTTTAAAGAAATTATCAAATTGTAATTTATCCATAGTTCCATAAAAAATAATGTTTTCCTTGCAATTTTTTGGCACTATGACATCTTTATCAAAATTCCCAACAACATGATATTTTATATTGCTATATTTTTTTGCCAGCTCATCTGCCATTTCTATAAATAAATCATACCCCTTGTCTTCTCCATATTTAGTATACTTATGAGCCATAAATACTATATCTAATGTATCTTTCTTCCCATAATATGTTCCCTTTTTAAATTTTTGATTGTTCATATTATTCATTACTACACCGAAAATCATTTCAATTTGACTTGGTTTACAAAGTTTTTTGCTAATTAAATATTTTTTTACTGGTTCTTGTGTTACTATAACTTTTTTAAAATTTTTGAGTTTCATTATTTTTCTTAGATCTGCATCACACTTTTTATCATTAAAAAGCATTCCTCCACCAGGATATAATTCAAATGCAAAAGGTATTTTCTTTTTTCTTAATAATTCATAGTTTTCATCTACCGTATTTTTGAAAATAAAATACATAAAGCGTGTATTGAGCTTATTTACTAATATTGGAGAATATTTAAAAATCTTATTTGCAACAACACTATTATTTTTTTTGTAAGTTTTAAATGTTTCTTCAATAGTATCACTGCTTAAAATATCTGCAGCTTTATATGTACATAGAACAAAACTGTTATTAATTTCATATAAATAATTTGTAATTTCTTCATAAGTAAATGGACTTAGCGCAATAGGAAAAATATTATCAATTATTAATAAATCAAATTTATCTTGTTTATTTAAAGTAGTATTATTAATAATATAATTAGTAAAATTACAATATTCATAATCATAGCAATAATTAAAGAAACTATTATATTCTTTAATATAATTAATAAGTTTTACATTTTTTTCATCACTATTCAAAGAAGACCAAAATGAATCATAATGCTTTCTATAAGTCGATAAATATTCATCATAATAAGCTATTAAGCCAAAAGTTGAATAATATGTATTAAAGAAAAAATCATATAGTGGCAAGTCAAAAATATTATTATCAATATATTTTAAATAGTGAGCATTATAAAAACTGCATCCTAAATTTCCAATAAAATATTTTCCATCAATTAGTTCTTGTGTTAAATAATATTCTTTTTTTATGCTATATATATTTTTATACAGTAACTTATTACTATCATCTAATATATTTATTGAATTAAAAGCAACACTTACAAATGGCCTTTCATTCAAATATTTTACAAATTTATCAATTCTAAATGATGAGTTCCAAAAATCGTCTCCTTCGCAAAAAGTAAAATAATCAGTTTCTTTAAATTCAGTAAGTGTTTTTTTAAATGATGAAATTACTCCTTTGTTTTTCGCATTCTTAAAAAATTTAACTTTTATTTTTTTACTTTTATTTCTTTTTAAAAAATTATCTATCAGTAAAGCCGTTTTATCATTAGAACAGTCATCTATAATGATTAATTTAATATTATAATCACCTTTTTGTTTAAAAATACTTTCTAAACATTCAATAATATATTTTTCATGATTAAATGTAAATACCCCAATTCCAATCGTTTTTACCTTTTTATTATTAAGCGAGAAAGAAATTGAATTTGTACGTTTAATCATGTCTTCATATTTAAACATTCCATCCACTTTTTTTTGATATACTAAAAATGTTTTATACTCATATATTATTTTAAATTTATTTTGATTTAGTTTAACATTTACATTATCAAAAATAATAATACCTTTGTCAGCCATTATTTCGTCAACAATTAAGTCCAAATTTTTAATATATTTATTTATATATAAAAGATTAATCTTACTTTTTGAAAATTTTCTTAGGAATTCTGAAGCAAGTGGAATTATTGAATTCTTTTTTACATTTGATGCAAAAAAAACTTCGTTATTTTTCTGAATTTCAGAAACAATTTCATTTAAGCTATCACAAACACATAAGCATATTTCAACTTTAAAAATTTTAAGAAGCATTTTTATAAAATTTATATTTTTCATTTATTACTATACCTTTTTATTATTTTTGATGGAACACCATATGATAATGAATTATCTGGAATATTTCTAATAACTAAAGATCCTGCTCCTATAGTACAATTTCTCCCTATTGTTATATCATCAATAACAGTAGTTCCAGTTCCTATCCACGTTCCTTCACCAACAATAGTATTACCACATAAAACACTTTTTGGTGACATATGAACATGGTTAGCAACAATACATCCATGCTCAACAATTGAACCACTATTAATAATAGCATGATTACCTATTATAGCGCCAGAGTTTATTATTACTCCAGGCATTATAACTGTTCCTGCACCTATTTTAACATTTTCACATATAATAGCGCTTTGATCAATTAAAGTAAAAAAAGCAACTTTATCTGATAAATGTTTTTCTAACTTCATTCTTGCAGGAACATTTCCAAAAGCAATTAAAAACTCATCATTTCTATAATTAGATACATTAGCTATTTCATCAACTATTGGCAGATTAGTTATGTTTTTAGCACCATTATCAACAAAAACTCCATCAATTTTTATGCTTTGTTTTTTTGCGATATCACAAATTACAGAAGCATGACCACCAGCACCAATTAAGTATTTCATTTTTTTATCACCTTACAAATTCTTTTTACATCCTGCGGTGTTAAATCATAATAAATAGGCAAAGTTAAAATATTTTGTGAAACACTTCTTGCGATACTTACATTAGCATCTTTAAAATTTTGATTTTCATTATAACATTCCATATCACTTGTCACAGGATAAAAGTATTTTCTTGCAAATATCCCATTCTCATTTAATTTTTCAGATAGTTTATCACGGCTCATCCCATATGTTTCTTTATCAACGATAATTGGAAAATATGCATAATTATATTTTATTCCTTCATCATCAAATTTAAAAGTTTTGATACCTTCAATTTTTTCTAACTTTTCAAGATAATCAAATGTTATCTCCTTTCTTTTTTTAATTATTAAATCAATGTCATCTATACACGCTAATCCCATTGCAGCACAAAATTCATTCATTTTAGCGTTTCCACCTATTTCGGTTACTTGTTCATAATCAGAAATTCCAAAATTTTGAATCAGTGCAAGTTTATGTGAAAGACTTTCATCAGAACATACTGTCATACCACCCTCTATTGTATTAAAAAGTTTAGTAGCATGAAATGAAACCATAGAAATATCACCATAATTTAATATACTGCTATTATTTTTAAAAACTCCAAATGCGTGAGCAGCATCATAAATCAATTTAAGATGATGTTTTTTTGCTATTTTTTCTAAAGCATCAACATTACAAGGAAATCCATACACATGGACCGGCAATATAGCAACTGTGTTATCAGTGATTAAGTTTTCTATTTTATTTTCATCAATAGTCATATCACTTTCTTTAATATCACAAAAAACAGGGGTATAACCACAATTTACAATAGCGTGAGTTGTTGACACAAATGTAAATGGTGTAGTTATTATTTCCCCTTTTTTCATATTTAATCCTTTTATTGCACATTCTAGTGCATTATGCCCATTACAATACAAATTTATATTATTATTCTTTATATATTCACTTAATTTATTTTTAAATTCAATTAGTAGAGGTCCATTATTTGTTAACACACCACTATTCCATATTTTGGTTAAATATTCTTCATATTTATCTATTGGAGGTAAATATGGTTTTGTAACATATATATTCTTCATAATTTAATCACCTACAGTAATTATAACACATTTATATTAATCATTTTTTAAAAAAATAAAAAAAGTAGAAAAATATTTTTCTACTTAATATTGTTTATAAAAAATATTCATATCAACATTTCCATTAATACCTGATATTTTGCCTTCTGAATAATATTGCCAAACCTGATATGGCTCAGTATAATTTGATGGATGACTTAAAGGATTTGCTGCACTGCTTTCGTTTAGAAAATTTGCCATCCAAACTTCATACTCTGATAGTTGATTCATATCTAAATTGTTATATAAAAAACTTTTGTTTGAATATATCATTGGTGTATAACCAGCATTTTTTATAGTTTCCAAAAATGCTTTGGCAATTCTTGTTCTTTCATCTTTTGTTAGGTGATCTGCTCTACCACATCTGGTATTATTAATCCAACACGGCGTAAATTCCGTATCAAAAACGATTGGCAAGTCAAAAGTATTTTTACCACCTTCACGATTAACTAAAAATATCACCTTATTTGCCTCTTCGCGAGCTTCATTTTCATTTATAGCTTGCGAATATACATAAGCTCCTATTTTAATTCCCGCCATTTTTGCGTCATGAACAAATGATGAAAACTTTGTATCTTCCGACAATGTACCTTTAAAGCCATATCCTCTATAAGCAGCCCTAATAAAAGCATAATTAATTCCATCATTTTTAATGCTATTCCAGTTTGTTATAGTATTATGATATGACACATCTATTCCAAAGGAGACATTTTTATATACATATATTTTTTTAGTAATAGAATCTATTTCTTCATTCAATTTAGTATATAATTTCAAACATATTATGTGATCACCTGCTCCAACCAATGACAAATCGATATTTGATTTAAAACCAGGAAGAGTATTAGTTGTACTTCCACCATAGATTCCTGACGATAAAATATCATTTCTTTCCGTTCTCTCAATCTTTGATGCAAGAGTATTTGTAATATCTATTCCATCAATAAATACTTTTATATAAGAATCACTTAATTCAGACATCTCCCAACCTGTCAAAATCATTTCGTTAGAAAAAAGACTAGTTGTTGGTGATTCAAGAACTAAAGAACCATCAAATTTTTTTAAATTAAATTTTATTTCTTTTGATGCAACAATTTCATTCATAAATTTTTTTGATTTTATTTGAACTTTTAAAATATGTTCTCCATCTTTTAAATTAGAAATATTTAATGTTTCAAAAAAACCATTATTTTCTTTTATATAATTTCCTACAATACTTGTTTGATACCTTTTTGCTTCATCTACTACTAAAGAATTATCAATATACATTTCAATAATACTATCAGAAACATCTGTATCTACAATTCCTTGCACATACATATTATCTTTATAAGTATAGTCTATCAATGGATAATCAAAAGAAAAAGATGCATTAAATTTTTTTAAATTAAATTCTTTTGACTCGCTTGCAAGCAATTCTCCAGTATTTACATCTATTAATTCCGCACTTATTTTATGCTTACCATTTACTAAAGATGTTGTGTCATAAGTTCCATAAAAACCATCTTTATTCGAAAGCTCAATACCATAAGAAGCTAAATCGTTTCTTAAATATCTATTTATAAATTTTTCTTCTTTTCCATCAATTTTTATTATCAGGTTTGTATCTTTACAATTTGTTAATGCCCAGCCTTGCACATACATATTATTATTATATAAATAATTAGTTATAGGAAATTCAAAATTTATTTTAGAATCATATTTTTTCATTTTAAATTTTTTTGATTTAGATATTATCTCTTTATTATCTTTATATAAACTAATTTTTAATTCGTGCTCTCCATCAATAATATTCTTTAAATTATATGTTTGATTAAAAATATTATTAGTTTTTTTAAAGCTATTATTAATGTAAACATTATCTATAAACATTTTTACCTCAATATCAGATAATGATTCGCTACTTTCACCTTCGATATACATTATATCGCTATACTGATAGTTTATCATCGGGTATTTAATTAAAAGGTCAAAATCATACTGTTTTACATTAATTTTCTTCGATACAGAAGTTATCATTTCGTTTGTTGTATTATCTTTAAGTAACGCTTTAATTTCATGCTGTCCATCAGGAATATCACCTGTGCTGATTACAGTATAAAACATATTTTTCTCATCAATAAAATTTAAATAATCAATTTTAGTATCATCAATAAATACTTCAACAGATTTATTAGGACAATCTGTATTAAATATTCCTTCTATATATATTTTATCTTTATAATCATAATTAGTAATCGGATAATTAAATTTTACTTCTCCATTATATTTTTTAATATTAAAAGTTTTTTTTGTCTCAGCAAGGAGGTTATTATCACTACTATATAATTTGACTGCAATATCGTGATGTCCATCTTTAATATTAGTTAAATCAATGGTTTTATAAAAGCCTATATTATTTTCTTTTTCAAAATTATCATATGCAATATCAATTATATTATCATCAATCAATGTAAGAAGTTTAGTATCTTTTTCGTCAGTTTTAAAATAACCTTCTATGTACATTTTATCTTTATACTGATAATTTATAATTGGATAATTAAGCACAACCATATTTTGATTATCTTGCGCTATTACATTATTGTTAAAAAAGAATAAAATAAAAGCAAATATAAAACATAGCAAAAAAAACTTAAATTTTTTCATATATCGTGTCCACCTATCTTTCCATTAAATTATAACAAATATTTTTAAAAAAAGAACCATAAATGGTTCTAATATTTAAAATATTTAGGACTTTTTGATAAAGTCAAATGTTTAGCATCTTTCTCAGAAGTAAGTGGGTTTGTAATACCATATTCATCAAACATACCTTCCCAGTCGATACCAAGTTCTGGATCATTCCAGTATATGCCGCCTTCCATATCAGGAGCATAGTCATTATCAATTAAATACTGAAAAATAGTATCATCCTCTAAACTTATAAAACCATGGGCAAAACCTCTAGGTACAAATAATTGCCTATTATTATCTGGAGTAAGCAGTACCGCAGTATGCTCACCATAAGTTGGAGAGCCTTCTCTAATATCAACAACGACATCAATAGCCGCTCCATTAATAACCTCTACTATTTTAGCTTGACACTTAGGATCTTTCTGAAAATGAAGTCCTCTAACAACCCCTTTAGAACTTTTACTACGGTTTGCCTGAACAACTTTTTCAAATTTAATACCCAAATTATTTAAATCTTTTTGAATAAAATAAGGGCTAAAATAACCTCTATCATCGCCAAATCTATCTGGCTCTAATATAAAACAATCTTGTAAATTTGTCTCAATTTTCTTTACCATAAACTTCTCCTATTTTTTTAACGTTTTTTGATAAGCTTGCTTATATTCACCACTTAAAATATCATTTATCCAATCTTGATGATTTAAATACCACTCAACAGTTTCCTTAATTCCATCTTCGAAATTATATGTTAAATTCCAGCCAAGTTCTCTTTCAACCTTAGATGAATCAATCGCATATCTTAAATCATGACCTTTTCTATCCTCGACAAAAGTAATTAAATCCTCTGATTTACCCATTTGTTTTAAAATAGTTTTTACTACCTCTAAATTAGTTCTTTCAGAGTGTCCGCCTAAATTATAAACTTCACCCTCTTTGCCATTTCTAACAATTAAATCAACACCAATATTATGATCAATTACATGAATCCAGTCTCTAACATTAGCCCCAACCCCATAAACAGGAATTTTTTCGTCTTTTAATGCCTTAGAAATAACCACAGGAATTAATTTTTCAGGGAACTGATAAGGGCCATAATTATTTGAACATCTAGAAATTGTTACAGGAACTCCAAAAGTTCGCCTGTAAGCCATTACAAGTAAATCAGCTGATGCTTTTGAAGTTGAATATGGACTAGATGTATGTATTGGAGTTTCTTCAGTAAAAAGTAAATCAGGCCTATCTAAAGGAAGATCACCATAAACCTCATCAGTCGAAATTTGATGATATCTTTTAATACCATATTTTCGGCACGCATCTAAAAGTGCCAATGTACCTTTAATATTTGTATCAATAAATACCTCAGGATTTTTAATACTATTATCAACATGACTTTCAGCAGCAAAATTAATAACAATATCAAACTTCTCCCTTTCAAATAAGTCAAAAATAAAATCTCTATCAGTAATATCACCTTTAACAAATTTATAATTAGGCATTTTCTCTAAATCTTTTATATTATTATAATTTCCTGCATATGTTAAAGCATCTAAACATACAAATTCATCATTTGGATATTTTTCCGTTTCATAATGCATAAAATTGCTGCCGATAAAACCAGCACCACCAGTTACTAATATTTTCATAATCTATCTCCTTAATATTTTTTCTTCACCCTTAAGCTCTTCACTATATCTACGAGTTGCATCTTCCCAACTAGGAAGCCTATTAAAACCATTTTCTTCAAGCCTATCCTTAGAAAGACGCGAATTTCTAGGGCGGTAAGCTTGAACCGTTCCTGTCATTTCTAAATACTCCTCAGTAGATACATGGTTAACCTTTACGCTCTTATTATTTACTTTAAATATATATTCAGCAAAATCAGCCCAAGAAACATAACCTTCATTAGTTGCATTATAAGTTCCATATTTTTCCGTTTCACTCATATCTACTAATAGCCTAGCCAAATCAACAGTATAAGTAGGGCTGCCTATTTGGTCATCAACTACACTTAAAGTATCATGACTATCTGAAAGTTTAAGCATAGTTCTTATAAAATTACTTCCATTTATACCAAACACCCAAGAAATTCTTGTAATAAAATGATTCGGATTTCTTCTAACCTCTACCTCACCATCATATTTAGTTTGCCCATAAACACTTTTTGGATTAACTTGATCTTCTTCAGTATATATACCATCTTTAGTACCATCAAACACATAATCAGTAGACATATATATTATTTTAGCGCCTACCTCTATTGAAGCATCAACAATATTTTTAGTGCCTAAAACATTAACTAATCGGCAAGCATCTGCCATTTCCTCAGCTTTATCAACTGCTGTCCAAGCAGCGCAGTGGAAGATAACATCAGGTTTGTATTTTTTTATGACCCTATCAACTTCCTCTTTATTAGTTATATCCATCTCTTCCCTGTCAACAGTAATGATATCTTCATATCCTCTTTTTAGAAGTTCCCTATTAATATCATATCCCAGCTGTCCTTTAAAACCCGTGATTAAAAATTTCATAATCTATCTCCTTTTTCTTAATGGTTTGCTTAATCTTTGACCATAAGAATTTTTACTTAGAAGTTTAGCTCTAGTTTCAAGTTTTTCACTATCAATCCAACCATTATTATAAGCAATAATCTCCGGACAGCATATAACAGTATCTCTATTATGTTCAATAGTTCTAATCATGTTAGAAGCATCTAACAAACTGTCAAAAGTACCAGTATCAAACCAAGTATAACCATCACCAAGTAAACACGCTCTTAAATCACCCATTTGTAAATACATATCATTTAATGTTGTAATTTCAAGTTCACCTCTATCAGATGGCTTAACATCTTTAGCCATTTCTGATACCCCTTTAGGATAAAAATATAGACCAGTTATAGCATAATCACTTTTTGGATTAGCTGGCTTTTCTTCAACACTAACAACATAAGTTCCTGCTTCTGACTCATCAATCTCCATAATTCCAAATCTTTCAGGATCCTTAACCTGATAGCCAAATATAGTAGCTTTATTTTCAGAAGTGTTTTTAATAGCCTCTTTCAAAACACCTTTAAGACCACTACCATAGAAAATATTATCTCCAAGTACCATCGCACACGCATCTCCACCAATAAAATCTTCACCAATAATAAATGCTTGCGCAAGCCCATCTGGACTAGGTTGAATCGCATAATTTAAATTAATACCAAACTGACTTCCATCGCCTAATGACCTTTTAAAATTCTCATTATCTTCGGGTGTTGTAATAATTAAAATATCTTTTATCCCAGCCTCCATTAAAACAGAAAGCGGATAATAAATCATCGGCTTATCATAAACCGGAATGAGTTGTTTGCTAGTTCCTTCAGTAATAGGATATAATCTAGTTCCAGAGCCCCCAGCTAAAATTATTCCTTTCATAAATAACCTCCTCATAACACCTACTTATAAATTATTATCAAAGTGTCTCAACATAATCTTATCATAAAGAACCATAAATATCAAACAAAAAAACTATTAGCTATTAAAAGACTAATAATTTTCCTCCATAAGTTCAAAATATGCCCTTGGATGTGCACATACAGGGCAAACTTCTGGTGCTTCTTCCCCATAATGTACATGCCCGCAGTTACGGCAAACCCACATTTTAGGAGCCTCTGATTTAAATACCCTTTCTTCTTTTACCGCATCCAATAATTTTTTATATCTTTCTTCATGATGTTTTTCAATTTTACCTACTTCTTCAAAAAGATAAGCAATTCTGTCAAAACCTTCCTCTTTAGCCGTCTGTGCAAAATCTTTATACATTGAAGTATGTTCATAGTTTTCACCTTCAGCTGCCATAGTTAAAGCATCAGTAGTACTTAACTTTAATCCTTCTGAAGCCTCTCCACCATTTAATAATTTAAACCACATTTTAGCATGTTCTTTCTCATTATTAGCCGTTTCTTCAAAAATAGCCGCTATTTGCTGATACCCTTCTTTTCTAGCTGTACTCGCAAAATAAGTATATTTATTTCTAGCTTGACTTTCACCTGCAAAAGCAGCTTGCAAATTTGCCTCAGTTTTTGATCCTTTTAATTCCATATAATCACCCTTCCTTGGAAATACCTTCCATTAAACAAATTATATCAAGGTAAAATTTTAAAGTCAACAATTTGTTTAATGCAATTTAAAACAAAACTTATTAATATATGCCAGGTAAAATAGTAAAAACTATTTATGTAAATAATCGTAAACCGCAGAACTAAACCATATATTCTTATTCCTATTTATATTATAATAAATAAGAAGGTGATAATTATGCATAAAAAAAACAAATATGAAGCTGAAATATATGATGAAAGGGAAATGCTTTTTGGAAACAAAAAAAAGAAAAAACCAATCATTACAAACATAACACTTTCACTTATGCTTGTAATAGCAACCTTATTTTCTATCTTTTTAATAATAGATGCACCAAATAGAATAAATGAAACATATCAAATCATCAATGCATCACTAATTCTTCTTATAGCAATTAGTATTGTAATTAGCTTTCCAAAAGCATTTTTCAAAAACAAATCAGGTTCCACGACCTTTACAAGTGTGCTTATAATAAGTACTCTAATATTTAATGGATTATATTTACTAAATATAATTAAACTTCCTACACAAAAATACCTGCCAGACTTCTATAATAAAAGCATGTCTGAAGTAATTGAATGGACAAATACAAATAATTTAGAACATGAAGAAATTTTCGAGTATAGTGATAACATTAAAAAATATAATGTAATTAATCAAAATAAAAAACCAAAAACACTAATTAAAAATATCAAAAATATAAAATTTATGATTTCAAATGGACCTGATTACAATAAAGAAGTAATCATTCCTGATATGTCTGGTTGGACAACCGATGAAGTTTTAAAATTTGTAGAAAAAAATCATCTAAAAAACGTTCAAATACTATTTGAAGAAAATAAAGAAATCAAAAACGATATAGTAATAAAACAAAGCACAGTAGGAAAAATAAAAAGAAGCGATAGCATCATCTTTACCGCATCATTAGGCGATATAAATGCCCTAACACCTACCGACCTTCAAGATTTAAAGGGCCAAAAACTACTTAATGCTGAAACATATTTAGGAAAACACGGAATACTATATGAACTAAAATATGAATTCTCAGATAAAATAAAACGAGGAAAAATCATAAGTTCAAACAAAGAAAAAGGAACGATAGTAAACCCTAACGATAAAATTATATTAACTGTTTCTAAAGGTAAAGAAATTAAAGTACCAGAAATTAAAAACATGTCTCTAGGAGAAGTTACAAAATGGATTATTGAAAATAACCTTGATATAGAATATACCGATAAATATGATAGCGAAATTGAAAAAGGAAAAGCAATTTCAGCAAACTATAAAACCGGCGATATTATCGAAGAAGAAACCAAAGTAAATGTTATCTTCTCAAAAGGAAAACTAGTAATGCCAAAATTTGAAAATCTGGAATCATTTAAAGCATGGGCAAACAATTATAATATCAAATACGAAATAAAAGAAGAATTTAATAAGGACATTGCCCAAAATAGCATCATTAAATTCTCAGTTAATGAAAATGAAGAGATAAATATAGATGAACCTATTACTGTATTGGTATCAAAAGGAGAATCTATTACTACACCAGACTTCATAGGTAAAACAAAAAGTGAAATTCAAAAAGAATGTAATAATTTAGCAATCACATGTACCTTCACAAATACCAAATCAAATAAAACTGAAGGAACAGCCATAACTCAAAGCATTGCTAAAGGAACTGAAATACCTAAAGGCCAAAACATAAATATCGAAATAGCCGTTAAAAAACAAGCTGAAGAGGTAAAAAGTAGCTCAGCAAAAAATACCACATCAAAAAATAATTCATCAAATTCAAATAATCAAACAAATACAAGCACCAATGAAAATAACTGTGAAACACTAACAATTAGACTAAACGGAAGTGAAATAAAGGCAAATGATCCTGCAGGAACTTGTTCAACTTTAAAAGGAAAATATGGAAATGCCATAAAATGTGAATACACACCTAGTGACAGTGGAACCAACGGATTTATATTAAATTCAAGAGATATAAACGGTAAAACAGCTAGTACCTGTAATCCAGTGACAGTTAAAATTGTAAAAAATAATTAGAAGTTCAACCGAACTTCTTTTCTAATACAAAAAAGAGGATTATAAATCCTCTATTTTACTAACAATTCTACTCTATAACGAACATTTTTATTAAGTGATAATTTATATTCTTTACCATTATATGTATCAATTGCTTTAGAAAAATCTACATACATTAACATATCTTTTAACTCACCAAAATCAGAGATATTAGATTTATTAGCGATATAAATAGTATAATTACCTTTTGGCAAATCTTTTAAATCAATAGTATTTTCATACCAAGCAAGATCTTTATCCTTACCAAACTTATCACTACCATACAAGCTAATAATATATGGGCCTTTTTCCAAATAACCTAAATTATAAGAATAAGTTTTAAAAGTATTCTGATTTTCAAAAATAATATTCCTAACTAAGTTAGTTCCTTTTCTTAAATCAACTCCAGAAGAATATGAAGCACCTTTTAAGTAAAGCATACCATCCTCAAGAGAAATACTTTCCAAAAAGCTATACTGATTAGTAAAAGCAGATGTTTCTTTCTTACCGATTTCACTATCACGAACTGAAAATACTATAGGTGCCTCTTTATTAACATAATCATTAGTAATAGTAATATATTTACCATCCTTAGAATAACTAGAAACCTGCTCATTTAATAATTTATTACTAACAACATCTTTAACATAATAATCACTCGAACTCGCCTTTAAATAAGCAATGTAATCTCCTTGAGGTATTTTAGAAAAATCAATATCACCAGTAAACCAAGAATACGTATAATCCTTTCCATTATCTATATAAGATGAAAGTCCATTAGTAACTCGTGAAAGTTCTTGACCATATTCACTGCCATTTAAAGTATCCTTAAATACTAATTCATATTTTATTTGCACATCCAAGGTATTATTTATCTCTTTTATAATGTCATAACCTTTTATTTGTAAATTACCACCAGCAATGTTCAAAGAATCAAAATAGAACTCCGATGTGCCTTTATTTATTTTTCTTTCATTAACACTAACTTTTATAGTTTTACTAGTTTTCTGACCATGTTTATCCTCTACAGAATAAACAACACTATATTCACCTATCTTACTAGCATCAACATTATTTTCTTCAATAACTATCTTACTCGTTAAATCTCCATCTTCTTTATCATAAGCTTTAACACCTTCTAAATAATTAAAACTATCATTTAAGAAAATATTCTTATCAGCTACTTCTATCACCGGCTTTTCATTAAGAATAATCTCAACCTTTACTACCTTCTCTGTAGTTCCAAAAACATTAGAAGCTTTATATTTAACATTATAAATTCCAACTTTATTAGTATCAACTATTCCTTCATAAGTTATATTCGAAGTAATATCACCACTATTATCGGTAGCCTTAACATCTTTCATATAATCAAATTCTTCAAACTGAATAATCTTCTTATCACTAACTTCAAGAATAGGAGCTGTGCCACCAACAACTTTAACATTTATCTCCTTACTAGCATGAAAATTACTACTATCAGAAACAGTATAAGTAACCTTATAGTTGCCAGCCTTATTAGTATCAACCACTCCTTCATAAATAATTTTATTAGTCAAATCGCCATTTTCTTTATCAGATGCGCTAACACCTTCCATATAATTAAATGTACCACCTAAATCAATAATTTTATCAGAAGCATTAATAACAGGCTGCGTATTAGAAACATTAAACTTACTAGCTAAAACATAACCAAACTGAACATTTCCTGCCTCTAAATCAGTATATATTTTATAAAATTCTTGGTCATTATTAACAACCTTATCAACTATATTTACAGAAAAATCATAAACAGCATCGTTTCTCTTAGGATTTTTCATAGTATAGAAATATGAATTAGTGTCAGGTGTTTTATAAACATTAACGCCACTAACACCTTTTTTAGTAACACCAATCGTATTAGAATTAAAATCTTTACCACCAAAAGTTTTATCCCTATTAAAAGCATTAGAAGCCATAACCTCACCCCAATAAGGATCAGTTGCATAATAAACATTTTTACCACTTGATTTATTACCATAATGACTTCCATTATAATACTTACCAGAAACATTTTCATAAGAAGTAGAACTCTTAGAAGCATAATCCATAATAGATTCCCTAGGAGAACTATAAGAATACGCACAGTCATATGGACAACTATCAGCAGCCCCATAACCAAATAGATTATTCTTATTCATTGCAATTGAACTAGTACCCCACTTACTTTCATTTAAAGCAGTCGAAAATGCCAGTAAAGCATTAGTACCATATTTTTCTTCAGCCTCTTTAAAATAAGTGCCAGTTCCATACATTTTAGATTGTATCTCATTATATTTAGCTGATATTACATTATCAAAATCAGCAGCCGTATAACCCGTAGTTGACCTAGAAGTTAAATAAACATAATAAGCATAGTGAGGATTATCTTTATTAATGCTTCTAGAATAACTACCGCTTCTATAATCATCAAGCATGCTAGTTAAATTAGAATAAAAATAATTGCCATCAAAACTATAATACCAAACATCTTTAGATAAATACGAAGGTGCTGTACCTAAATTAGTAAAACTATCAGCATAGTCTACCCCACCATAAGTCGTAAAATGATGAATTAAATTGCCAGTAGGCCCATAATTTTTATAATATGTTCCAAGTGAACTATTATAAGGTGTAACCCAATAACCACCAGCCGCCCAGCAAGTTTTACCATTATAACTAATTTTATACCACGTATAAGTAGAATCTTTATAAGTATCAGTATAATTAAAATTATAACTACCAGTAACTGAAGCAACTATAGAAGCGCCAGTAGAATGATCACTTCTTAAATTAACACCGCTACCATTTATATTAATCATATTTCCCCCTAAAAGAGAAATAGGTGTTACCACTCCATTATTAATATCTGTCCAGCCAGTAAAACCACTTATCATAACTTTTACTCTGCCATTATCAGAATATCCAAGCACTGCCGCATCAATACCATAAGACGAATTAATAGAAGTAAACGCACTCGTAGAATTACTCTCACGGTAAAGTGGATACGTACTTTTGCCACTAGGTTTAAATTTAAAAATAGCATATTTAGAATCTACAGGGACTCCATCTTTATAAATAGTTGCAACCGCACTTTCAGAAGAACTTTGATTATTCATAACATTAAGGGCATCACTATAACGACTATAAGTTCCAACCACTTTATTATTAGCTGAAGAACTAACCATTTCAACTGAATAAGAAGAAACCGCTTTTACACTATAAAAAGGGACCAAAATTAAAAATAAAAATAATATAAAATTAAATACTTTTTTCATAATGTGCCCTCCTTATCTACCTACAATAATTATACCAAAAATAAAGCATGCTTATAAAGCAATAATATATAACTATACATATATTTACACAAATCTTTAAATATGTTAATATAAGATAATAAGAAGTGATATTATGAGTAATGAAATAGCAAAAAAAAATATAAAAAAAGCACTACTAAATCCAGATAACAAATTAGCCTTAATACCAAATTGGCTTAGTTTTTCAAGGGTTATTGGTAGCTACGCTATACCAATAATGATATATACCGGATCTAAAACATCAACCTTATTTTCAGTTATCGGCCTTGTTGGAATTTCAGACTTTTTAGATGGCAAAATCGCAAGACTTCTAAAAGTAGAATCCGAAGATGGTGCCTTACTCGATGCCGTATCAGATAAATTTTTTTCAATAAATCTTATATTAGGAATCCTTCCAAAAGCCCCAATTTTTCTAATAAACGGAGCTTTAGAAAGCCAAATTTCATATATAAACAGCAAAGCATACTCTGAAGAAAAAAATCCTAAAAGTTCCTTCCTAGGGAAAGTAAAAATATGGCCACTATCAATTGGATTAGGCTTAGGATATTTAAGTATTGCGATGAAAAAACAAGGAATAAAAATAATTAATCCAGACAAAATAATGCTTTTAAGTAATATATTTAGTGCAGTAACTATCCCTTTAGAAATAATAAATCTAAAAGAATACAAAGAAGCAGCAGAAAAAAAAGAGGAAACAGACCCTATAAGAAAAAATAGCCAAAATAATATTTCTTTAAATAAAGAAAAAAATATACCATTAATAATTTATGAAAACAAAAAAGAAGAAATAAAAACAAAAGGAAAACAAAAAAAGCTTTAATCAAAAAGCTTTTTTATTTCATTTCTTATAATCAATGCTTATAGCGTAATTACTAATTATTTTATTAAATAGTTTTTCTATTATAAATATCACAAATAAATTTTCTATTTCATTTTTTTCATCAAAAAACCTTAGAAAAATCTAAAGTTTTAAGTTAATTTAAAAAATATCATATAACCTAAGAATAATACATAAATCAAATATAAAATAAAGCCATTTACCATTTCAAATTTAGTAGATTTATATTTAATCCCAACAGCCATAGTAGAAAATACTCCGCCAATAAGCCCTCCAATATGTGCCCAGTTATCAACCCCAGAAAGCATAAATCCCAAACCTAAGTTCAAAATTATTAAAGGAATAATTTGAGATTTAACCACACTATCTAGATAAACTCTATAATGATATCCAAAGTATGTAAGTGATCCAAGTAAGCCAAATATTGCCCCAGAAGCTCCAATACTATAGTTATTACTAAAGAAAATTGAAAGCAGACTTCCAGCAAGACCACTTAATAAATAAACAACTAAGTACTTCCATTTGCCCAAAAAACTTTCAAGCTGCATACCTATAACATAAAGAGCATAACAGTTAAACGCTAAATGCAGTACATTACCATGTAAAAATATACCTGTAATCAATCTATAATACTCACCATTAACTATAGCTATTCTATTAACCGCAAATGGTATATAATTAAAAAACTGACAAATTATAAATACCAAAACATTAATTGCAATTAAAACATATGTAATAATAGGTTTTCTCATTTTAAAAACGTCTTCATTCATTTTCGCATCTTCCTCATTTTTCTTATTTATATCATCCGTAATTTTAAGGAAAAGTTCAAACCCATTTTCTTTAAAATCAGTATCTTTAGTAATATCTGGAAAATGAGTAGTAACAAATCTATATTTGTTTAAATCATCAGTCGTTTTGATATTAGCAAATTCAATATTATCTTCATGAAATTGATTCATATTAACATTATCACCCAAATTAACAAAAATACTTATTGCCCTTAATTTCAAAGATAAAGTTTTTTTCTTAATAGATTTCATTAAAGACTTTGTTTTAAATAAATCAAATTTAAACTGTTCATCATTATGAATATAGCCAGATACTATTCTTATTATTTTATAATCATTTTCTAAATTTTCAAGCCAAATTTCATTTTGAACTCCTTTAATAATTACCGGATTATATCCTTTTTCTGTAATAAAATAATGAAGTAATTTCATCACAAGTTCTTCTTGCTTATCAATTACGATTTCATTCATATTTTCACCTACTCTTCAAATTTCTGCAAAATATTTAAAAAACATTCAGGAAGTTCACTATCAAATTCCATATATTTTAAAGACTTAGGATGCACAAACCCAAGCGTTTTAGCGTGTAAACACTGACCAGTTTCATCAATTAATTTATGATTACCGTAAACAGGATCATTAACTACCGGATGACCAATATAATCCATGTGAACTCTAATCTGATGAGTTCTTCCTGTTTCTAGTCTAAGTTCTATTAAAGTTGCATTCCTAAATCTTTTTAAAACTTTAAAATGCGTAATAGCCGGCTTACCACTTACTATAACAGCCATTTTCTTACGATCATTTAAAGACCTACCTATAGGTGCATCTATAGTTCCACTATCATTTTTAATATTACCCCAAACCAAAGCTATATACTTTCTATAAGTTTTTTTTAAAGCAAGCTGGTTAGCTAAAAACTCATGAGCTTTATTATTTTTAGCAACCATAAGTAAGCCTGTCGTATAAGCATCAATTCTATGAACAATACCCGGGCGAGTTTCACCATTCAAATCACTTAACTTCGTATGATATAAAAGACCATTAACTAAAGTTCCATGGTAATTACCAACAGCTGGATGAACCACCACTCCATTTGCTTTATTAACAACAATTACATCATCATCTTCATAAACAATATCTAAATCCATTTTCTCAGGCAAAATAGATTCATCTTTTTTTAAATGATTAACCACTATTATATCATCTTTTTTCAAAATATAACCCGCTTTTGTAACTTTTCCATTAACTAAAACTTCACCACTTTTAATCATTTTAATCACTTGACTTCGACTTTCATCAATCATTTTAGTTAAATAGTTATCCAGCCTAATATCATCCATGTCTACTTGATACTTCATTCCTACCATCCCTTATCATGTTTATTATAAATAATACCATCGAAACAACAATACATATATCCGCAAAATTAAAAATCGGAAACGCATACCCAAAAATATTAAAATCTAAATAATCTACTACCGCACCTCGTATAACTCTATCGATTAAATTACCAGCAGTTCCTCCCATTAAAAAACCATAAATTACATACTCATAATTCTTTATGTTTTTAGACTTAATTATATAATAACCTAAAAAACTTAAAGCAACAATCGATATTATTATAAGTAAAGTAACCCTAGACATTAAGATACTAAAAGCCGCACCTTTATTTAAAACCAAACTTATATTAAAAAAGTTTTTGATTACCACTATACTTTCACCAATATACATAAAATTAGTTAAAAATGTCTTAATTAATTGATCTAAAAATAAAGAAATAACTGCGATAGTAAAACTTTTTTTCATCTAATCACCATCATAATTATATCAAAAAAAGTATAATATTAAAAGTAAAGAAAAAACAAGGAAAACCTTATTTTTTAATAAATTTTAAAATATCATCACAATTCATAAACCCAACACTAGAATTATAAGAACCATCTTCTTTAAAAAATATAATAGTTGGAATACTCATAACCCCATACCGCTTACACAGTTCTCTATTATTATCAGTATTTACTTTAACAATTTGAACTTTATCTTTTATCTTTTCAAGCTCTAGCCCAAGCATCTGACAAGGGCCACACCAAACCGCATAAAAATCTACTAATACATTTCCATTACTTATAAGCTCATCAAAATTTTTATAATTTCCTTCAATTATTTCCATAAATTACTCCTCATACTTTTTTAAAACATCATCAATTCCTGTAATATTTATTTTACCATCATTCTGAAGCTGTCTAACTACTTTAGGAGTTGTAACTTTATACTTCAAAAACAAATCTAAAGTTTCCAAATTAAATTGATTATTATCATCCATATATTCATATTTTTTAGTTAAATCCTTAAATTCATCTACAACATTAAGTGTATTACTTGCCACTCCTGAAAGAAGTGGTGTATTTCTTAAAATAGAATCTTTAAACTCAGAATCATTAACCATAGATAATTCTGAAAAATTTGGCATCGTTAAAAAATACAATATAAAAAATACAATAACATAATTTTTTATAGCTCCTACAATAAGACCTAGTATTTTAGATGGGATACCCAAAACAATCGTAAAAGCTAAAACTTTCTCAAAAATACTAGTAGTCTTAGACAAAATTTTAAGCACTATCATTAAAACACTAAACATAAAAGCAAAAGCAATTACCTCATATAAAACAATATTTAAAACTGTAACTCCTTTTATAAGCCCCCCAAATGGAAAGAATGGAAACGTTTTCATAAGTATTTCACTAATAGGATTTTTAAATAAAAAAGCAAGTACAATAACAAAAACTACTCCCAAAAAACTAACTAAGCTTCTAGTAAAGCCTTGTTTAAAACCAACTAAAGCACCATAAACAATAAAAATCATTATTAATACATCAGCAATACTCATAAATATCCTCCTTTACACTAATTATATTATATTTAAAATTAAAAATAAAGTAATAACTTTTATGCATAAACAAAATATGTTAAAATATGTATAGGTGATCTTATGAAAAAACCAGAAGTTAAAACAATTACATTAAAAGTTAGTGATAATACCAAAGAAAAAATGAAAGAATATTTTGAAGAGAAAAAAAGATTAAAAACACCACCTTATGCCGTCTTTCAAGCTGATGAAGAAGATACTGTAGTAACTCTATACGAATCAGGTAAAGCTGTCTTCCAAGGTATAAGTGCTGATATCGACGCAAACATTTGGAAAGAAACCGAAAAACATTTAAATCCAAATAAAAAATTAGAATTCAAAGAAGCCGGTAGTAAAGATAATAAAAAGAAAACAACAATAAACCAAAAAGTATACTATTCTAATTCAATTGGTTCTGATGAAACTGGAACAGGTGATTACTTCGGACCTATAGTTGTAACAGCTGCATACGTTACTAAAGAAAATATTCCATTTTTAGAAAAATTAGGCGTTAAAGATTCAAAAAAAATGACTGATGAACACATTATAAAAATAATTCCAGAAATAAAGAAAAAAATACCATATGCCAGTATGATATTAACAAATGAAAACTATAATAAAAATCATAAAGAAAATATGAATCTAAATACTATGAAAGCAGTTCTACATAATAAAGTTTTACTATCATTAACTGAAAAATACAATGATTATGACTACATAGTAGTAGACCAATTCGCAGAGCCATATATCTATTACAGATATTTAAAAAATATACCAAAAGTTCAAAGAAACATAACTTTCTTAACTAAAGCCGAAGACCAATGCTTAGCCGTTGCTTGTGGAGCTATCATAAGTAGATATATTTTAATTCAAGAATTTGATAAATTATCTAAAGAATTAGGTATAAGCATACCAAAAGGCGCTGGTGAAAATGTCGATAAAATTGGTGCACAATTAGTCAAAAAATACGGTGCTCAATTACTAAACAAAATAGCCAAAACAAACTTTAAAAATACCGAGAAAATAAAAGAACTAGCTAAATAAACCGCAAAACAAAAGCCAGCACAAAGCTGGCTTTATTCAGTCCAAAAGAGAAACCCTTTAACGAATTAAAACCTGATCTCCCAGGTGGGCATCACATTACAGATATTAGGATCCTTTGAAACCAAAGTATTCAACACCATCAATAAATTAGATTCCCAATCGTTTACTTAGTAGGTTTTTCATAGTGGTTATCATCTTCTAGACAACTACATTATATCACACTTTATAATTATTTACTATATATTTTAAAATAATTTTCTAAAATAAAACTCTTGAAAATTTGATGTAAGCTCCAAATAAAAAGCATTATCAAAAACTCAAGAGTTTTTTTCTTATTGGTTACCCCTGTAGGATTCGAACCTACGAATCATGGAGTCAGAGTCCACCGCCTTACCGCTTGGCCAAGGGGCAATGTCACAATAAGTATAACACATTTTTTAAAATTTGTTAATCACATAAAATATTTATTTTCAAATTTTCGGTATAAAACCTCATCAATAAAATCATGATTGACTACTAAAATATTTTTTAGTGCTTAATCTTTTCTAAAACAATCATCAACACTATTCAAATTAATTTTATTCCTTACATTAATACATAACAAAGCAAAAAATAAAAAGCCAGTAAACACTGACTCTATACAAATATGTATCAATCTAATTAATCATTAGTGTTCATCATGAACGCCTAATTTTTCATCTAAAAACTCTAACAAATCATCAACACTAACCTTATATTCTTCCTTAGTAACATTATCCTTAATAGTTAACACTTTAGTATTAATTTCTTCATCTCCGATAATTATAATATATTTAGCCCCTAGCCTATCCGCATTTTTAAAATTACTCTTCAAATTTCGCCCATTATAATCCATTTCAACATCAAAACCACTTAATCTTAAACTATTTACTAGGCTAGCAGCTTTAATCTTTGCTTCATCACCCACCGAAAAAACATAAATTTCTGGATTAGAAGGTTCACTAATATCAATATTCTCCATTTCAAGTGCGAGTAATAACCTTTCGACACCAATAGCAAAACCAACACCAGCAGTAGAAGGACCACCAATATTTTCAACTAAATTATTGTATCTTCCGCCAGCACCTAAAACATTTTGACTGCCAAATCCTTCAATATCAGCTTCAACTTCAAAAACAGTATGAGTATAATAATCAAGCCCTCTTACAATACTAGGATTGACTACATAATCTATATCTAAAGCCTCTAAATATCGTTTTACTTTATCAAAGTGTTCCCTACTTTCATCATTCAAATAATCCGTCATCTTAGGAGCATTTTTCATTATCTCTTTTCCACTATCGACCTTACAATCTAGAATTCTTAAAGGATTTTTTTCAAATCGCTTTTGGCAATCATCACATAAATCATTTAAATACGGTTTAAAATATGAAATTAAAGCAGTCCTATAATTTTCTCTAGATTCTTTATCACCCAAAGTATTTATGTTTACTCTTATACCTTTTAAACCAATTAATTTAAATAAATTAACTAAAATACTAATAACTTCAGCATCCATCATTGGATCATAAGTCCCAAATACTTCCAAACCAAATTGATAAAACTCTCTTTGACGACCAGCCTGCGGTCTTTCATACCTAAACATTGGGCCAAAATACCAAGCCTTTAGCGGTAAATTTTCAGCATATAATTTATTTTCAATAAAACACCTAACAATACCAGCAGTTCCCTCAGGACGTAAAGTTAAATTCCTATCACCACGATCTTTAAAATCATAAGTTTCCTTACTAACAATATCTGTAGTTTCTCCAACACCTCTATGAAATAGCTCACTAGATTCAAAAATAGGAGTTTCAAAATATTTAGCATTATACTTATTCATCAAAGCCTCTGCAAGTTTTCTAAAATAAAGCATTTGATCAGCTTTTTTACCAAAAATATCATAAGTTCCCTTTGGCTTTTGCATTATATCACTTCCTCTATCACTAAATAAAATTATATTGTTTTTCTTACAAAAAGTCAACAAAAAAGGAAGCATTAAACTTCCTTAAAATTATTTACTTGCAACAATGTTTTTGCTTCTATAAAAGTATAAGCCTAAACCAATAATAATAGCAGCAGAGCCAATAACAAATATAACAAGAGGTGTATTAGCAGCAGTAGCTGGAACTGTAACTTCAGTACCGCAATCCCAAGCACCATATAATGTCATATCTTTATTAAGAGCAGTACCATTAGCCCATTTACCAGTTAAATCACTCTTAGTATACCAACCATTAAACTTACAGTTAGTTTGTCTTGTAGTTAATTCTTTTTCTTGGTCATATTTTGTACCTTTATCATAACAATTCTTACCAGGAGTTGGATCTGTTTTTGCTGGATCTGGTTTAACATTACCAACTATAACATAATCAACACACACACTAGGCTTATCACCAGGTGTAGGTTTAGGTTCAGGTTTAGCAGTTAAAGAAACAGTTTTTTCTAAAGATTGTTGATTTTCATAAAGTGCAACTACTCTTTGATAAGAAGTATCACCAGGCTTAAAGATATAAGCCTTATTAGTAGTATAAGTAGCAGAAACTTTAACACTTAATGTAGTAGTTTTATTAATAGAACTAGCAGGAACTTTAATAATAAATTTATCGCCAGCTTTAAACTCAGATTGAGTATTACCGGCAGTAGTAGTTACAATAGCTCCAGTAGCACCACTTACACTAACCTTATAAGTTGAAGCACCACTTAATGATGGAGTAATAGAAACTGATTCATAATATTTTTTATCACTAGATAAAGTCATATTACTATTATTAACATCAACATCTAATGAAGCCTTAGCAGTAGAACCAGCCTTTTTAGCACCAGCAACCAATGATTTAATATTATCTCTAGTACCAGTATAAGCTTCAGCACCAGTAGTAGTTAAAACTTCTGATATAGTACCTTGACCAATATCATGTAAATACCACCAAACAGCAGCTTGTGTTATAAATCTATCGATTTCTCCACCGTCAATCATTTTTTTGTTTGGATATCCATGTTCAAGAATATATTTAATGCCTGCATTAGCCTCACCGTCTAATGACATATTTGTACCAGCATCAGGCCATTTCTTGTCAACATCCATACAGTAAGCAATCTTACCATCAGAAGTAATAAATTTAGCCCATTGATATTCATCTTTTCCTTCAGTACCAATATATGATTTAGAAGGATTTCCATCTTGACGTATTACAGTAGAAGATGGAGCAGCACTTATAGAACTAATAGCAGTAAATACAAACACTAAAGTAATTAATAAAGTGCTTAATACATTAGTTATCTTATTAATTTTCTTCATATTAACCCTCCTTATTTTTTAAAATGTTTTCCTGACTGTTTTTCTAACACATGGTTCTTTTCTTTAGCAAAGTAATCTCCTCCGCTAATCATGTTAAATATAGTTAATCGTTTTCTATCTAGTTCAGTAAAATGTCTACCGATATAATTAGCAGATGATCCACCAGCTATATTTTCTCTATTTTTATCTTCGTTATCTTTTTTGTCTTTTTTGTCTTTTCCTTTAATGTAAGCCCTAATCGCAGCAGCAAGCACCGTTAAACCACCACCACCACCAGCAGCATATCCAATAGCAGGAGCTACAGCAGCAGCAGCATCACCAGTATATGGAAGATTTTCAGTAGGAGTCACTGGAGTATTTGGAGTCACTGGAGTATTTGGAGTCACTGGAGTATCTGGAGTATTTGGCTTGTCTGGAGTATTTGGTTTGTCTGGAGTATTTGGCTTGTCTGGAGTATCTGGTTTGTCTGGAGTATTTGGAGTATCTTCTTTTGGTTTTCCTCCAACTTCAGTTGCTTCTTTTGCTAAATCTTCATCTTGACTAAGCTCAATCATTTCAAAGCCAGATAAGTCAACAACACCATTTTCATCTGTATAGAAGGCTATAGGCATAGACAAAATATCATTCTCATTTAAATTATATTTTTCTGCTAATTCCCTCTTTAATTTTGCCATTTCTGTAACACTTAAATTAATGTTACCACCAGTTATTATAGTAGGAACACCAGTATCTATGCTTCGTACAAATATGTATTCATCATCTTTAGGTAAAACTACAGAAGCATCGGTACTAGTTGTGTTATCATCTTTGTTATCACTCTTATGTTCATCTGCAGATTCTCCAAATTCAGAAATGTTTTCGCCTTCAACTGTAATATTACCATTTTCATAAACAACAGTAATTCCAGTACTTTCACCATTTATACAAAGTTGGTTTTCACCTTCTCTAAAACCATTCCAAACACGAACATCTCTTTGATATCCCCTAGCTTGTAAATCAGAAGTTAATTCAAGTAAATCTTCTTCAGAAATATCACCAATTACATAAACTTCTCCATTTCTCTCTAAAATCTTGTATGAAGTAGTTGTATTTTGAGTGTTTGAATAAGATTCACTTTGAGTCTTTGAATAATCACAGTTTTGTTCTCCACTGTCATATTTAGAATCAGACGCATAAGTATCTCCAGTAATTTCTTGACCATCATTTTCATGCGTTTCAGACTTATCATTCTCATCAGAACCTTGACTTTGTTCTGCATTTTGTTCATCAGAACCTTGACTTTGTTCTGCAGTTTGTTCATCAGAACCTTGACTTTGTTCTGCAGTTTGTTCATCAGAACCTTGACTTTGTTCTACAGTTTGTTCACCAGAAACTGGATTTTGTTCTACAGTTTGTTCAACAGAAACTGGATTTTGTTCTAC
>CAMOSR010000007.1 GCA_946625165.1 uncultured Bacillota bacterium | reverse complement strand
ACGTCTGATGCATATACAATACGATCATAATTTATAATTTCCAATGAAGATAATTACTTTTGTAGTTATCTTACTGGGAACTATAAATGTTTCCATATAATCAATATATTTTGTATTTTTCTCATAATCCTAGCAAAATATATTGATTTTTTATTTAAAAAAATTTATAATGTAAATAGATGATAATTTGGAGGCTATAGTATGAAATTAAATAATAAAGGTCAAGCACTTGTTGAATATTTGTTAATTATTGCTGTTATAAGCGTTATTGTTGTTAGTGTGGTTAGATTACTAGGAGGGTATGTCCAAGATTCTATGACTAAATCTTCTTGTAAATTAATCGATAAAGAGTATGTTGAAGGTGCTCATCCTGGGGAAGGTTCTTGTCAATAAAGATATTAATTATCTTTTTTTGTTAGTTGCTTATGAAAATTCTTAAAAAAAAGTATTGGCTATTTTGTTTAATTTTAGATATTATAACTTTAGGATTATTTACTTTTTATGTAGCTAGAAAAATGAAAATTTACGATAGGAATGCTTGGTATTCTAATGGGTATTATTGGATGTTGGGTTTTCTTTGTGGAATTATTCCAGGAATAGTTATGTTTATAGTATTTTATATAGAAATTGGTTGTAAGGTTTGTGAAGGTCTTTTAGTACCTTTTGAGAATATTTATGTTTATCCTTATTTTTGGATAGGTAGTTTGATTATTCCAATTTTTGGTTGGACGATATTTATAATAATGGTAATTTATGTGCATTTTTGGTATATTTTTTATTTAAAAAGGGGAAACGGTGAAGTATATTTATAACCGTTTTTTATTGATTTTTTTTTGAAATCATATATAATATTTTATTGAAATGAGTGATATTATGAAATTTATGGTACAATTTAAGAATTTAGGCTTTAATACTGAAGAAATTGAAAAGATTAGTAATTTTTATGGTGTAATTACTGACAAAATATTTAATCATGTGGTTGAAAATTATGATTATTTTTTATCTTTGGGTTATAAAAATAAGAATATTATTAAAATGATGGCATTATGTCCTTATATTTGTAATATGTCAGTTTTAGAAATAGATAAGGCTAGAAAATTTTTTTTAGATAGTGGTTATAGTGAAAGTGTTATAAATCATATGACTAATTTATTTCCTGATTTATATAGGTATTCAGAAATTTACTTGGATTTAACTAGATTATTTTTAATTAATATTGGATACGATAATCAAGAGGTAAATAAAATGACTAGTATTTATCCCAATATATTCGCATTAGGAACTGATAATTTAAACCGAAAAATTAGGTATTTTATGGATAATGGTTATACGTTATCACAGATTAAGCAGATGTTTTTAAAGACGCCTAAATTATTTGGTATAGATGAAGATTTTTTAGAAAAAAGAAAAAGATATTTTTTAGAAATTGGTTATTCTTTTTTTGATATGCTAGACATGACTAGTACTTATCCAATGTTATTTTCATTTAGTGATGGTACTTTAAAAAGGGTTAGGTCTTATTTCATAAGTAGGGGTTTTAATAATGAAGAGATAAATGAAATGACTAAAAGATTCCCATCTTTATACAGTTATCATGTTAAACGTTTTGAAGAAAAATTTAATTATTTTTTAAGCAAAGGCTACACTTTGGATCAAATAAGAAAGATGGTTTTGCAGGTGCCTGCAATATTTGGCTATAGTAATGAAAGTTTAAATGGTAGAAGGAGTTATTTAAAAGAGCATGGATATTCTGATGAGGAGATACATAATATGACTATAGTTTTTCCGGCTTTATATGACTTTAAGGAAGATGAGATTGAGTTAAAATTTCATTTAATAGATACTTATGGTTTAGAGGGCGCGGTAAGGGATAATCCTATTGTATTAGGTCAAAGCAGTCATTTAATTTATGCGAGAGGGTGCTATCTAGCAAGTCAAGGTTATTTTTTAGATGAAAATAGTGCAAAAGTGTTAGTGACTGATTTTATGACTTTTCAAAAGAAATTTGGTATAAGTAATAAAGAAGTTAAAAGTTTATACCCAATTGAAGATTTTGAAGAAAATTTAATTTTAGGAAATAGAATTAAAATTAAATCTAAGAACAAAAAATAATATGCATTGACATATTATTTTTTATTATATTTTGATATTTAATGGACTTAAGTAGCTTGATTTGATACAATATAGATGGTGGTTATATATGGCAAATAGAAGTGAACTTAGGCAAAAATGTATGACAATTTTATATCAAATGGAAGTTTATGATAAAAATAAAATGAAATATGATGTGGATGATATCATAAAAGATGTTACTGATATTGATAATGAATTTGTTAAGGAAATAGTTTATGGAGTAATTACTTATAAAAAGGATATTGATGGTTTAGCTAATAAATATTTAGATGGGTGGACTATTGATAGACTTGGTAATACGGATATTGCAATTCTTAGAATGGGTATATTTGAACTTTTATATACAGATACGCCAGATATAGTAGCTATTAATGAAGCAGTGGAACTTGCTAAAGTATATAGTGATGATAATGTTAGGAAAATGATAAACGGAGTTTTAGATAAGGTGTATCATAATAAAGGTGAAGAAGATGCATGATAAGTATTTAACTATAAGTACAATTACCAGATATTTGAAATCTAGATTTGATTTAGATGAAAATTTACAAACGGTTTTTTTAAAAGGTGAAATATCTAATTTTAAAGCGCATACTACGGGACATTTTTATTTTTCTTTAAAGGATGAAAATAGTAAAATAAATGCGATTATGTTTAGAAGTAATGCTTCTAAGGTATTATTTAAACCGGTTGATGGCATGAAGGTGTTAGTTACTGGTAGAATTAGTATTTATGAGGCTGCTGGTAATTATCAGATATATGTTGATGAAATGATTGAAGATGGTGTTGGTAATTTATATGTGGCTTATGAAGAACTTAAAAAGAAATTAGCTGCTGAAGGTTTATTTGGTGAAGCTCATAAAAAGAAAATTCCTAAAATTCCTAAAAGAGTTGGTATTATAACTGCTTCAACAGGCGCAGCTATTAGAGATATAATGACAACTATAAAAAGGCGTTTTCCAATTACGGAAACTATTTTATTTCCAACTTTGGTACAAGGTGAAAATGCGAAGGAAGATATTGTTCGTAATATTAAAAGAGCAGAAGCTTATGATTTGGATGTTTTAATTGTTGGACGTGGTGGCGGATCAATAGAAGATTTGTGGGCTTTTAATGAGGAAGTTGTAGCTAGAGCTATTTATGAGTCACCTATACCAATTATAAGTGCTGTTGGACATGAAATAGATTTTACAATTGCTGATTTTGTTGCTGATTTAAGAGCGCCAACGCCGACGGCTGCGGCGGAACTTGCTGTTCCTAATATGTCTGATTTAAAAAGTCATATAAATAATTTAGTTATTAGACTAAATGAAAGTATTACTAAGAAAGTAAACTACCAAAAATTATATTTAGAGTCAATTAAAAATTCTTTTGTAATAAAAAATCCGATGATAATGTTTGACAGTAAAAAGCAAAAACTTGATTTGATTTTTGATAAGATCAATGAATTGGTATTAAAAAATGTTAAGGATAAAAAGGATAGACTTGATATTATTAAAAGAAGTTATGTTTTAGTTAATCCTAATATTATTTATAAGGATAAAAGATTAATTATGAAAAATATAATTGATAAATTAGAGCTTTTAAATCCTTTGAACGTTTTAGGAAGAGGATATAGTATTACTTATTTAGATGATAAAGCCTTAAAAAGTGTTAAAAATGTTAAAGATGGTGACATGATTTCAGTAAGGCTTTCAGATGGATTTATAAAAGCTAATGTTACAAATATTAAGGAGGAAGAGTATGGCAAAGAGTGAAAAAAAATTTGAAGACAAGCTTGAAGAGTTAGAGGAAATAATCTCTACTTTGGAAAATGGTGATGTTGCTTTAGATGAATCAATTAAAAAATATACAGAGGCGATGAAACTTGTTAAAGAGTGTGATGATGAGCTTAAAGTGGTAGAAGAAAAAGTGAATAAGATTGTCTCTGAAAATGGTGAACTTAAGGATTTTGATGTGGAAGAAGTAAAGTGATGTAAAAACTTTACTTTTTTCTTTGTTTTGCTCTTAAAAATTGGTATACTAATAGTAGGTGGTAATATGAAAAATAAAGGCTTTACGTTAATTGAAGTTTTAGCTGTTATAGTTATTCTAACGATACTTTCTTTAATAACTATTCCAATAATTGATACATCTTTAAGTCAAGGCAAAGAAGGTCTTTCTAAAGTGCAAGAACAGCAAATAATAAAAGGACTGAAGAACTATTATGCTGAACATGTAAGTGAGGTTAGTGGTGTTAGTGAGATATGTAAGACTATAAAAGAGCTTCAAGATGATGGCTATCTGCCTGCTGATATTAAAAAAATAAAAGCGGCTGAGGAGTTTGCTTCTGAAACTAATGTGTGTGTTAAGAAAAATGGAAAAAAATTATCTTATTATATTGAAGGTACTGATTAATTTTATAATATATGATTAAAAGGTGATTTTATGAAAAAGGGTTATACAACTATTCATTTAATTATGATGATTGTGCTTGTTTTTATAATTGTATTTATTTTTATATTTGCTTTTAAATTTTCTAAAAATAAAGATTCTAAAGAGGAATTTGAGCTAGTGGAAAAAAGTAGTGGCATTATTATAAATGGTGATTATTTAACTTATGTTAATATAGGGGATAGGTATACTGATGCTGGCGCTAGTATTTACAATAAAGACGGTAGAATTATTTCTAATAAAATGATAACGACTTATTATGATGGAGATGAACAAGTGTTTAGTATTGATACAAGATATGTTAATAATTATGTTGTGAAATATCAAGCTAATGGTATGACGGCGACTAGAGTAGTTGTTATTTGCGACAGAAAAGCTCCTAAATTTGAACAAATGAAAACAAAGATTCTTACTGATTTAGAAGCGGCTACTTATGACGTAAGTGAGGGGGTTGTAGCAACTGATAATTCTGGTAAGGTCGATGTAAATTGTGAGAATTCTTTAGCTATATTACCAGGTAATTATTCGATTGTTTGTAGAGCTAGTGATCCTTATGGAAATGTTAGTACAATGAAGAGACTTATAAAGGTAAAAAAAGGGATAGAATTTAATTATGATGGTAATTTAAGAATTAAGTTTCCTAGTGGCAGCGGTTATGTTTACAAATATAGCTTAGATGGTGGCAATAGTTTTGTAAACTGTGCTAATGAAGAAATGATTAGTGTTAATAGTGGTAGTGTTATTGCGGCTATTTATTTGGATGATGAATTAATCATGTCTAATACTTATTTGATAAGTTAAAAAGAACTTCGTTTTTGAAGTTCTTTTAAATTTTTCTATATAATCCAATTGCTTTACCTAGTATAGTTACATTATCTAAAATGATTGGATCCATTGTATCATTTTCTGGTTGAAGGCGAAAATGATTTTTTTCTTTATAAAATGTCTTTAATGTTACTTCATTGTCATCAGTCATAGCTACTACTATTTCACCATTACGGGCATTACTTTTTCTTTCAACTATAACGATATCACCATCTAATATTCCAGCATTAATCATACTAGTTCCGTCAACTTTTAAAGTAAATACTTCTTTTCCTTTTGGAAGTAGATAGCTAGGTAGGGCGAAAAATTCGTCTGGCATTTCAATAGCTTCGATAGGTGAACCAGCAGTTATTTTACCGAGTAAAGGTACTTCGGCGACTAGTTCGTTTTCTTTCTCAAATTCGTTTTTTACTAGTAGTTCAATAGCTCTATTTTTAGACCCCTCTTTTTTTATGAATCCTTTATTTTCAAGGTTAGAAAGATGAGCGTGAATTGTGGCTGGTGATGAGATATCTAGGGCTTTACCGATTTCTCTTACGGTTGGTGGATATCCGTGTGAAACAATATAGCTTTTGACAAAGGTTAAAACGTCATTTTGTCTTTTAGTTAATTTTTCCATATTTTTCCTCCTTAAGTATTCTATACACATTTTAACACACTTCTTTTCAAAAGTCAAACATTTGTTTGAAAAAGGTATTGACACGAAAGTTTGTTCGTGCTAAACTGTTATTGTAAGAGGGAGGTAAGATTATGGAAATGTTAAGAAGCAAATCTATTATTGCATTAACAGTTATGATTTTGGGGGTGAGCTATTTAACGACTATAGATAATGTTAATGTAAGTCACAGTGCGCCCAATAATCAAAAAATTATCTCGGAAAGAGCTTAATTTAAAAATAAGTGCATATAATTAACTTGTAATTAGTACTATTTTTTAGTAAAATATCTTTAGGAGGTTTAAAATGGCACTATTTTTAGATGTATTAAAAGTATTAGTCGGTTTAGTTATCGGCATTGTAATTGGATTTTTAATTGCTAAAAAGCTTACCCAAAAGCAATTAAAAGAAAATCCACCAATTAATGAAAAAATGATTAAAGCTATGATGGCTGGTATGGGAAGGACTCCTAGTCAGAAACAGGTTAATCAAATGATGAAATCAATGCAGAAATATATGTAGCATTGATTTTTTCTTGACTAAAAGTATTATTTATTTTATCATTTATATTATGGAAGAAGAAATAATTAGAATTACTATTAATGAAATGCTAGAAGAAATAAAGCCTACTGATGTAGATAATTTTGAAGGATTATGTTATTTTTGTTCTAATAATTTGATGTATGATTTATTACAGCAGGAAATAAAGGCTGATATGTTAAATATTCGTGATTATACTGGAGTAGATTACGATCATTATTTTCTTATTGCTGGTGATAATGAGTATTTAATTGATTTAACTTATAGTCAGTTTTTACCAAATGGTGGTGAAGTTAGGTTTTTTGAAGATTTTCCTGCTAGTGTTCTTTCTAGTAGTGAGGATGGGAAAGATATTTTGAATCATCTTTTAAGTGATTATTATATAAAGTTAACAGATGATAGTTTAAAATTATATTTAAATAGTTTTAAACCGGCTGCAAAAAGGAGATAGGCTATGAAAATAAAGTATGAATTAGTAAAAAATGATGGAAATGCGAGGCTTGGTAGACTAATTACCAATCATGGAACTTTTGATACACCGATGTTTATGCCAGTAGGAACACTTGCGAATGTAAAGATGTTAACACCAGAGGAACTTAAATCTGCTGGTAGTGGCGTAATACTTTCAAATACTTATCATCTATGGTTACGACCTGGTGAAGATATAGTTGCTAAAGCTGGGGGACTTCATAAATTTATGAATTATGATGGACCTATTTTAACTGACTGCGGAGGTTTTCAGGTTTTTTCGCTTGTAAAAAATAAGGAGAAAGATATTACTGAAGAGGGCGTTCATTTTAAAAGCCATATAGATGGTAAGCCTTTATTTTTAACACCAGAGCTTTCCATTCAAATTCAAAATAAATTGGATAGTGATATTGCGATGAGTTTTGATGAATGTATTCCGTATCCGGCAACTTATGAATATACTAAGGCAAGCACTGAGAGAACTTTAAGATGGGCTAGAAGAGGTAAAGATGCTTTTAATAATGAAAATCAGTCTTTGTTTGGTATTGTTCAAGGTGGAGCTTTTGAAGATTTAAGAAAATATAGTGCAGAAGAAACTGTAAAGATGGATTTTGATGGTTATTCAATTGGCGGAACTAGTGTTGGTGAAGGTAAGGAAACTATGTATCAGATGGTCGACTGGGCTATTAAATATTTACCTACTGATAAACCTCGTTATTTAATGGGTGTAGGAGAACCTATAGATTTACTAAATGGCGTAGAGCGTGGTATTGATATGTTTGATTGCGTACTTCCAACTAGAATTGCGAGACATTCTAATGCGTTTACTCGTCATGGTAAGATTAATTTGCGCAATTTGAAATATAGAGAAGATTTTACGCCTATTGAAGATGATTGTGATTGTTATACTTGCAAACATTATACGAAAGCTTATTTACGTCATTTATTTGTGGCTGGCGAGGGTTTAGGCGGTAGACTTCTTTCTATTCATAATATTAGATTTTTAATAAAAATGATGGAAGAGGTAAGAGAAGCTATTAAAGATGATAGGTTTTTAGAATATAAAGAGAAATTTTTAAAAGAATACCAAGATTAGGTATTCTTTTTGTTTATTCCTAAGATACTTCCAAATGTTCCAGCAGCAGTTAATATTATTAGGTAAATTAAGTACTCTAGTTTGAAAGTTTTTGTTAAAATGGTTATTATTATCAAAATAAGTGATATGAATGAAGAAAGTTTTATTCCTTCAAACCATCCATTTTTATTAGAGGCTTTACCGATTATAAAGCCGCCAAAGCAGAAGGATATAATTGGAACGATGATTTTTATAATATTCATAGTTTTATAGTTAAATATATTTAAATAATTTAAAATAGTTATTGTTAAAGTTAAAGTGATAAAGAAAATTAACATGTATAAAGAGCTTTTTAAAATATTTTTAATGCTTTTCATAATGCCTCCTTATTAAAAAAATATGTAATTTAATGAATTTTAGAACTTAATGTTATTGCTTAAATGAAAAGATTATGATATACTAATTTTGTATAGTAAGGGGTGATGATGATATGGGTAGTGAACATGATAAAAATCCATTTGATCAAAAGCCAAATAGAAACTTATCTGATTATATTTTAGATGATTTAGAAACCGAAGAAGAAGTTTTAGAAGATTTACCTTTTAATACGGAAGATAATGAGGTAATATCTACTGAAGATATTAGAATTTGTACGGATCCTGCTGGCGCATTTTTTATGAAGCCTGAAGGAAAGGGTACGATTCCTGGCTCTGATAATATGTCTTCGGGAATTTATGGTGGCGGTGGGATGCCATCTGGACGCTCTGGCATGGGTAATAGTAATTTATCTTCAAAAATTTCTGGAACTGGAGATTTTTCATCGAGAGTTTCTGATATTGAAGGAGTTGGGGCACTAAATACTTTACCTAAAGAGAACGTTGAAATTTTGACTTTAACTGATGAAAAAGTTGAGGGCAAAAATCCTGATAAACATGGGCCTTTTACTGATAATAAACGAGTAAAAACTTCAAAGACAACTACAAATAAGTATGTTATTTTATTGGTAACTTTGGGCGCATTACTTATGATGTGGTATACTACTTTTGCTCAACCACTTGCTTTTAATGGCACACAAATGGGCCAATCTGGTAATGGCTCTTGGGATATTAGATTTACTGATATGTATCAGCAACGTAAAATTGGTGATGCCAAAGAACTTTCAACACCTAGTTATAGTGCGACAAAAGCTAGTTTTTATATTTCTCTTACTAATCCTGGTGATGAGATTACTTATAATTTAACTATTAAAAATGCTGGAACATTAAATGCTAAAGTTTCTAGTATAAATATAATGCCTGAAAACAGGGATAGTGATGCTATACTTTATTATGTTACTAATATTTCTGTTGGTGATTGGCTTGATGCTGGACAGTCAACAACAATGACTGTAACAGCAAAGTTTAATGATAATGCTGTTACCGTTTCAAGACAAGTTAAAAATGTTTCAGTTATTATTAATTATGTACAGAGATGATTTAACAAATAAGTGATTTACTTATTTGTTTTTTAGTGATTTTTTTACTTCGAAGATTTGATGCAAAGTCACATATATAATATTCAAACTTACTGCGCAAATTAATCCCCACATGTCTATGTGTAATAGGGATAAAACTAGAAGGGAGATTGTTCTAATAATTGTTCCACCTATGGTTCCGTTCATGGCTTCTTTAGCTTTTCCCTCAGCTTGTAAAGTGGCGGTTAAGGGAGCTTGAATGTAGTGCAGTAAAGCGATAGGGGCAAGAATTTTTAAATAGCGAATACCTGAGGTTTCATTATAAATTAATTTCATTGGAATTTCAGGGATTATTTCAAAAATTATAGTGGCAGGAATTCCGATTAATAAGGAAAAGAAGATGGCTTGTTTTATTTTGCTTTTAACATAATTGTAATTTTGTTTACTATAAGCTTTACTGATGTTTGGTATTAGGGCTTCGGATATAGCTAGTGTAAAAAAAGATGGCAGGAGAATTAAAGGCATAATATACCCACTAATAATTCCGTATTCATTTACAATATATTTATTTGTGTATCCACATTTTGTTAAGGCGTATGTAAGAATTATTGGTTCTAAGAAAAAGCCAATAGAACCTATGATACGGCTAGCGGTTGTTGGAATGCCAATAGAAAAGACATCTTTAATATTTACTTTATCGGGTTTTAAGTCTTTTTTTGAAATTTTAAAATTTTTAGGGATGAAGAAAAATAGGACAAATATTGATGTAAGTTCGCTTATTATATTAACTTCAACGACAAAAGCAACGGCATATTCTAATCCTTTTTGTAAAAAAAATGGTATACCTATAATAAGGGCGATTAGTCTTATGAAGTCTTCGGTAACATTTGATAGGACGTGTGGTAACATTTTTTGTTTTCCAAAAAAATATCCTCTTAAAATACTTGATATACTTATAAATGGTAGGACAAAACCGATGCTTATTAAGGCATAGTAGCTTCTTTCTTCTTTTAATAAAACATTACTGATATATTTTGATGATAAAAGTAAAATGATGATGATTATAATATTTAGGGCTAAAGAGATAGGAATAACTGAGAAAACTAAGTTTTTATTGTTTTTATTTTCTTCAGCTACTAATTTACTTATAGCAACAGGAAAGCCTAACTGGGCTAGGGCCATAAGTAGGGTAAAGGTTGGGGAGATTAACATATAAATGCCCATGCCTTCTGTACCTAAGAGTCTTGCTAAAACTATTTTTATAAACATACTTATTATTTTAGTAAGCAAGCCACCGATAGTTAGTAATAGAACTGATTTTACGAATGTGTTATTTTTCATATTAGATTTTATGTTTTAAATTTTCATATTTGACAAGCATTTAAAATATAGGATATTTTTACTATAAAACTTGGTGTTTTACTTTAAAAAGTGTTAAAATTAATATATAATGTTTATATAAAAGATGGAGGGAAAATATGGAACCAGAATTTTCGTCAGTAGAGGAGTTATATAATAGATTGAAACCAGCTTTAAGAACTAAGCTTACAGAACTTAGTGAATATGGTTATGGATATTTAAAAATAGAAGATATTTGGAATTATTTAAAAGAGGAAAAATGGACAAATGGGCATGATTTATCTTTAAATGATATGGTTAGTGATATTTTAAATGCAGATAATGAACTTGTCGATTCTTATTTTAAAGAAAAAATTAATGAAAAGAATAGAAAGATTTATTTTGATGAGTTTTAGGATATAAATTAAAAGTGTTCATAAAGAGGGTGGTGTAAATGCGTAAACATCAAAAGGATTTAACTTTTAATGCTTTGGATGAAAAGATTCGAACTTATATGACCGATGAAGAAGAACTTGCTGTTATTAAAAAAGCTTATGAATATGCGAGTGAAAAACATTTCGGGCAAAAACGTTTAACGGGTGAAGATTATGTAATTCACCCTTTAAATGTAGCTTATATTTTAACAAGAATTAAAGCTGATTTTGAAACTTTATCGGCGGCATTACTTCATGATGTGGCGGAAGATTGTAATGTTAGTATTGCGGAAATTGAGGAAGAATTTGGGCCGAATATTGCCTTTTTAGTAGATGGAGTTACTAAAATTAGCAAGCTTAATTTTTCTCATGACAGTGAATCTACTATAAATAATCAAAGGAAGATATTGGTTGGTTTATCAGAGGATGTCAGGGTTATAATTATTAAACTTGCTGATAGACTTAATAATATGCAGACACTTTATGTACATAGTGAAGCTAAGCAAAAAAAGATTGCAAGAGAAACTTTGGATATTTTGACGCCAATTGCTGGCAGGCTTGGTATAAATAGTATTAAACAAGATTTAGAAGAGTTATGTTTGCGTTATTTAAAACCCGATGAATACTATGACATAGTTGAGAAGTTAAATGCCAGTAAGACAGAGCGTGATAATAGTGTTGCTAAGATGATTGAAAGTGTATCAGAACTTTTAAATACTCATGGTATTGAACATAAAATTAAAGGGCGTTCAAAAAGCATATATAGTATTTATAAAAAACTTGAAAAAGGGAAAAGGTTCAGCGATATATATGATTTGCTTGCTTTAAGAATATATGTAGAAACTGAGCAGGAGTGTTATCAAGCTTTAGGTATTATTCATTCTAAATATAGGCCTAAACCTAAAAGATTTAAAGATTATATTGCTATGCCTAAAACTAATATGTATCAGTCACTTCATACGACTGTATTTGGGGTTGATGGTCTTTTATTTGAAATTCAAATAAGGACTTATGAGATGGATAGGGTAGCTGAATATGGTATTGCCTCACACTGGTCTTATAAGGAAAAGGGTTCAGTTAAGGCAGTGATGCAAAATGAAATGGAACAAAAATTACAGTTTTTTAGATCAATTATGGATTTGAAGAGTACTGAAGAAAATCCTGAAGAGTTTGTAAATACGGTTAAGGAAGAGATTTTTCAAAATACTATTTATGTATTTACTCCTCTTGGTGATGTTATCGAACTTCCTAATGGTTCGACACCAGTAGATTTTGCTTATAAAGTCCATACTAATGTTGGTGATAAGACAACTGGTGCTTTAGTAAATTCACATATTGTCCCACTTGATTATAAGCTTAAAAATGAGGATATTGTCAAAATTATTACTAATAATAATTCTGATGGTCCTTCTAGAGAATGGCTTAACTTTGTTCAGACGACGCAAGCTAAAAATAAAATAAAGGCGTTTTTTAATAGGGCTAATAGGGAAGAATATCTTAAAAAGGGTGAAGAAATTTTAGTTAAAGAACTTAAAAAGAGAAAAATTAGTTCAAGTGATTTTTTTGAGGATGAAAATATAAACCGAATAATTACTGATTTAAAAGTCGGTTCTTTAAAGGAAATTTATAGTAACTTAGGTAGTGGTAAATTCTCGGTTGATACTGTTATTTCTTCTTTTGAAGAAAAGGGCGAAGATAAAGATGCTATTATATTAGAAAAGGCTACTAAGGGAAGTAACAAGAATACTGATAGTAAGGCACTTATTTCTATCGATGGCGTTAATGACATAAAAGTAAATTTGGCTTCGTGCTGTAAGCCAATACCTGGTGATAGAATAGTCGGTTATATAACTAAAGGGTATGGTGTTACTGTGCATAGAATGGTTTGTCCAAATGTAGCTGATCTTGATGAAAGGCTTATTGAAGTTAAATGGAATGAAACTTTTGATAAACTTCCTACTAGTATTTTTGTTAAAGTAAACAATTCTAAAAATTTACTTATAGATGTTGTTTCTAAGGCTACTAATCAAGACATTCCTGTTAAAAGATTTAGTATGACGCATCTTAAAGATGAGGATATGATTAAAATGACTGTCTTGGTAAATAATAAGGAAAGACTTCTAAAACTTATGAATGACATAAAAATGGTTGAAGGTGTTATAGAAGTAACGAGGGTTATAGATTGAGGATAATTGTACAAAGAAGTTTAAATTCAAGTGTTAGTATAGATAATAAAACTATGGGTAAAATAAATAAAGGCTTAGTTTTGTTTGTTGGCTTTACTTATGGCGATACAGAAAAAGAAATTGATTTTTTAATTAACAAATTACTTAATTTACGTATTTTCGAAGATGAAAACAATATAATGAATAAATCTATATTGGAAGTTGGCGGTGAAGTTTTAAGTATTTCGCAGTTTACTTTATATGCAGATACTAAAAAGGGTAACAGGCCTAGTTATATTAAGGCTTTAAAAGCAGAAGAGGCGGCCAAACTTTATGATTTATTTAATAAGAAGTTAAGTGGGTTTATCCATGTAGAAACTGGGGTATTTGGAGCGGATATGCTTGTCTCGATAGAAAATGATGGTCCAATTACAATTTTACTAGAAAAGGAGGGCAAAAATGATTAAGAATAAATTAGATTTTAAACTTGTCAATACTGCTATTTTGATTTTTATTGTTTATTTAATTTATCAAACTAAAGATTTTTGGCTTGGTATATTAGGTATTGTAGGCAAAATTGTCTTTCCTTTCTTTATAGCGTTTGTTATTGCTTATGCATTATATCCTTTTGTTAAAAGGCTTACTGACAGAAAGATTCCTAAAACTTTAGCTATATTTATGGTTGTTTTTGTTATTTTCGCAATACTTGTATTGCTTGTTTCTCTAATAACACCACTTTTAATTGGTCAGACGAGAAGCCTTTTTGATGGAATTGTAACTTTCTTAAAAGAGCTTTCATTAAACTATAATATTAATTTTAAAGATGTTCAAGATACTTTGTCTTTAAGTTTTAATAATATTCTGGAGAAACTTGGTACTTATATTTCTAATGGAGCGATTAGTGTTATTAGTGTTTCTTTAGATTATATATCTAAAATATTTATTGTATTTGCTTTATTTATATATTTCTTAGTTGATATGGATAAAATTAGGGAGTTTTTAAAAGATTATTTACATATAAGATCAGAAAAAATGTTTAATTATGTTAAGGCTTTAGATGATGAGATGGAAAGATATTTATCTGGTTTTATGAAAATTGTTTTAATTTCATTTTTTGAATATACTATTATTTATACTATAATAGGGCATCCCAATGCGGTTCTTCTTGGCGGGCTAGCTTCTTTTGGAAATTTAATTCCATATTTTGGAGGGATTATTACAAATATAATTGCGGCTGTAACTGCTTTTGTTATAAGTCCACAGTTATTTGTTAAAACTTGTGTTGTGTTTATGATTTTTTCTTCGATAGATGGATATGTAATTAATCCGCTTGTTTATGGTAAAACAAATAAAGTTCATCCTCTTATCGTAATTTCTTCTGTATTTATTGGTGGAATATTATTTGGAATAATAGGAATTATAATTTCTCTTCCACTTTCTATTTTGATAATTGCGTCAATAAAGTTTTTTAAAAATGATCTTATAAATATGAAAGAAAAACGGTTAAAAAAATAATAAAAGGTGGATTAATATATTTTATGACATTGTTTTTACAATGTTTTTTTTATACTTATTTTGGTGAGGGTGATGATAATATATGTAGACGGACTATTTTTTTTAAATTTTTTCTTTGATTTTTTACTTCTTCTTACAACATCAATTATTTTAAAGAGAAATATTAAAATATTTAGAGTTATTTTAGGGGCTTTTATTGGAAGCTTATCAATATTGGTTTTGTTTTTTAAAGTAGGTGGTTTTGAACTTTTTTTAATTAAAATTTATTTGGCTTTTTTAATGTGTATAGTTTGTTTTGGCTATAAAAATATAAAATATTTTTTAATTAATTTTTTTTCTTTTTATATGGTTAGTATTGTTTTAGGTGGTTTTTTATATTATTTAAATTTAGAGTTTAGTTATAAACATGAGGGGCTTGTTTTTTTTCATAAGGGTGTTAGTGTAAATATAATTTTTTTAGTAATATTTACGCCAATAATTTTATATGTTTATATTAAACAGATGAAAATGTACAAACATAGGATAAGTAATTTGTATAAAGTAAATGTTTATATTGGAAGAAAAGTTCTTAATTTAAATGGTTATTTAGATACAGGTAATACTTTAGTTTTTAAGGGGAGACCGGTAATTATTACAAATATTGATAATAGTTTTAAGAATAAAAAATATTTAGTGCCTTATACTACTGTTGATGGTGTTAGTTTACTTTCATGTATTAAAGTGCGGAGAGTTGAAGTTATTGGAATAGGTGATTTTGAAAATATTTATTTAGGCTTTAGTAAAAATATGAATTTATCTGGAGTAGAAATACTTCTTAATGGAATGATGGGGGAGAGATATGATTAAAAAAATAATAGATATAATTAAAAGTCTTTTCGGTAAAGATAGTGTTTTTTTTATTGGTAGTAGTGATAAGTTACCTGAGCCTTTAACTAAGGAAGAAGAAGTTAAATATGTAACAATGGCAATGGATGGAAATGAAATGGCAAGAGCTAAACTTATTGAGCATAATCTTCGTTTAGTTGTTTTTCTTGCTAAAAAATACGAAAATACTGGTGTTGATTTAGAAGATTTAGTAAGTATTGGTAGTGTTGGTTTAATAAAAGGTGTTAATACTTATAAACTTGGTAAAAATATTAAACTTGCAACTTACGCTTCTAGGTGTATTGATAATGAGATACTTATGTTTTTAAGAAAAAATAAAAGACGAAGAGGTGAGATAAGTTTTGAAGATAGTTTAAGCTATGATTCAGAGGGTAATGAATTACGTTTAGAGGATGTTTTGGGTACTGATGATGATATAGTAACAAAAGGTTTAGAAGAAGAGACTGAAAAGAAAATGCTTTATAAGGAAATAAATAATTTAAGTGAAAGGGATAGAAATATTATGATAATGAGGTATGGTTTATTTAATCATGATGAGATGACGCAAAAGGATGTTGCTAAACTTTTAGGCATTAGTCAGTCTTATATTTCAAGGATAGAGAAAAAAGTTATTAGGAGGTTAAAACAATTAGATAGGAGTTAGAAACTCTTTTTCTTTTTGGCATAAGATGTGGTAGGTGATTTAATGAAGATATGTGTATATGCGATTAGTAAAAATGAAGAAAAGTTTGCGGAAAGGTGGTATAACTCGGTTAAAGAGGCTGATGGTATTTATGTTTTGGATACTGGCTCGACGGATAACACAGTAAGTATTTTAAAAAAATTAGGGGCAAATGTAGAGAGTTTGGAAATAAAACCGTGGAGATTTGATGTGGCTCGTAATTTATCTTTAGATATGGTGCCTATGGATACGGATATATGTGTGTGCATGGATTTAGATGAGGTTTTTGAAGATGGGTGGCGAGAGGAGCTAGAAAAATCTTGGAATGATGGTATTACAAGGATTTCTTATACTTATAATTGGAAGCTTCAAGATGGCAAACCAGTTGTTAGTTTTTATTTAGATAAGATTCATAGAAGAGAAGGTTATAGGTGGATTCATCCGGTTCATGAAACTTTGTCGTATAGTGGTGCCGAAGTTAAAATGTTAAATGAAAATATTGTTGTTAATCATTTTCCTGATGAGGAAAAATCAAGAAGTAGTTATTTACCACTGCTTGAACTGTCGGTTAAAGAAGATCCTTTAGATGATAGGAATATGCATTATCTAGGTAGGGAATATATGTATTATGGAAGATGGAATGAGGCAATAGATACTTTAATAAAACATCTTAATTTGGAAAAAGCAACATGGAGGGATGAAAGATGTGCATCTATGCGTTTTATTGGAAGGTGTTATTTAAAACTGAATAGGCCATTTGAAGGCGAGATGTGGTATAAAAAAGCGATAGATGAAGCGCCGCATTTAAAAGAACCTTACGTGGAACTTGGAATTTTCTATTACAATAATGGCAAGTATAAGCAGGCTAAGGATTTGTTTTTAAAAGCTTTAAATATAAAATGTGGTTATAAAAGTTATATAACAGAATATTTTTCTACAGATTTTTATATTTTGGATGTTCTTTCTCTTTGTGAGTATTATTTAGGTAATTTTGAAAAATCTTTAGAATATGTTAATAGGGCTTTAGAAATTAGGGAAGATGAGCGAATTTTAAAAAATAAGAAGTTAATTTCTGAGAAAATAGAAAATTAGTGTTTTATGATAAATTTGACAAAAAATTAAGTTTATATATAATATTCTTCGTGTTTTGAAAGGGGAATACTATATGCAATTTATAGATTATTATGCGGTTTTAGGTGTTTCTAAGGATGCTAGTATAAAAGAGATTAGAAAGTGTTATATTGAGCTAATTAGAAGATATCATCCAGATGTGTGCAGTGATAAAGATGCTAATAAAAAGGCAGCTCTTATAAATCAGGCTTATGCTATGCTTAGTGATGTGGAAATGCGTAAAGCTTATGATTTAGAATATGATAAACGTGTTAAAGTTAATTTATCTTCACGCCGTGAGTCAAAAACTGTTAGACATTCTAATTCTTATTGTGAATCTGATTTGTTAAAGAAGATAAAGAAGCAAATTATGGAATGTTTAGAACTGTATAATGTGTGTATGACTAAAAAACAAGCTTTAATAAGTGATTTAGTAAATTATTCTGCGAATCCTACAGAGTGTGCGGTTAAATTTATGGAGTGGCTTACAATTGCTAATAAATGTAAGAATAACTTAGAAAAACTTTGCAGGTTAGTTCAATCTTATGGCTTAGATAGTTCAGGATTAGAAGCAAGAGCTTATGTTTTATCTAAAGCGATAATTGAGGTAAAAGTTGTTTATGATTTAGAAAAGGAATTAATCAAAGAATTAGAGAGAAAAGTTAGTAATTCCTATAGTTGGATTAAAGAAAATAAAAGTTATAAATATTCAAATAAAATATATAGTTAATTCTTGTAGATATAAGAATTAACTTTTATTATTGTTTTAAACTTTGAAATGATATATAATGATAATAGGAGGGATATGATGAAGGAAAAGCAATCGATATTTACTTATAGGTTTTTACTTTCGCTTTTATTTATTACGGTAGGAGCCGTTATAGCAGCTGCTACTTTGGAACTTATATTAATTCCTAATTTAATGATAGATGGGGGAATAAATGGAATTTCTATTATTATAAATAAATTATTTGGTGGGTCTTTGGGTTTAACAGTTTTTTTGTTTAATTTGCCATTTATATTTTTAGGATATCATTTAATCGGTCAAAAATTTGTAATTAAGGCTGGCTATGGTATGCTTATTTTCAGTATACTTCTTGAGGTGTTTGGTAAGTTAGAACCGCTTATAGATGATACGTTACTTGCAACTGTTTATGGTGGTATTGCTCTTGGTATTGGTGTAGGAATTATTATTAAAGAAGGTGGAAGTTTAGATGGAACTGAAACTGTAGCTATACTTGTTAGTAGAAAAGAAAGTTTATCTGTTGGACAAGTTGTGTTTATTTTTAATATATTTATATATGGCTCTGCTATATTTGTATTTGGACCTGAGAGGGCTTTATATTCTCTTTTAACTTATTTTGTTACGTATAAGGTTATTGATTTTGTGTCTGATGGTTTTGATAGTGCGAAAGCGGTATTTATTATTGCGGATGATGATAAGGAAATTTCAAGGGAAATTCATAAAAGGCTTGGAAGAACTGTCACAGTTATATCAGGTGAAGGTTTTATTTCGCAGGATGGTAAGAAAGTTTTATATACTGTAATTACAAGATTTGAGGTTTCTGTTTTAAAGGATATTTTAGATGAGGTTAATTCGTCGTCTTTTGTAACGGTAATGGATGTTTCAGAAATTATTGGAACTCATATTAAAAAACTTCCTAATCAAATTGGAGAGTACAATGAGTAGGAAAAATATATTTTTAAATATTTTATTTATATTTTTTTTAAGTTTATTTAATACTTTATATAAGTATATTATTGTTACTGAAAATATTTCTAGTCTTAATTCTTCTTTTGGGAGTGCGTTTATGACTACTTCTAATATAAAACCGCCTTACCAGAAAATATTTTTATTTAGTTTAATTACGTTATTAATTATTGAGATTATATTAGTATTTATTTTATATTTTGCAAATAAAAAAGAAATAGATAAATATATTTTATTTAATAAATTATCTAATTTTTTATTTATTATTGTTTCTTTAATTTGTGGGTTAGGATTAGTGTTTGTAAATAAAGTAGTTAGTTTTATTGTTTTATTTATTGGGTTAATTATTTATTTATATTTTGTCTATAAAAATTTTAATAAAAATTAATTTATAATTATTTTAGTATTTATAATTGCCCAAATTTTTATCTTGCACTATATATCTATTTAGTTTAAGTATTAAGGTATTATATTTTGCTAAATATAGGAAGTAGGGATAAGATGGATGAAGATAAATATGTAAAAATATCTTTGTATGATTATTTTAAATTGTGTTTAAAACATACTTTTATGAGAGGTGCAGGAATAGTTACTAACAAACAATTTATTTATGTTTTTGATCCTGAAAATAATTATGTTTCACATAATGAGATGGCGACTGAGTTAGAGAAAGCTATTTGTCCTTATTTAACTACTGCGCAGATAGGGTGGGGCCTATGTGATCATGTTCATTTATATTCAATTGTTGATGATTTTATTATAGATTTACCAGAAAGTGGGGAATTAAGCACATCACAGGTAGAATTTATTGAAAGAGCTTTGGATGATATAAAAAAAGTTAATGAAGAGCGTCCGGAAAATAGAAAGATTCAAATAAATTGTTTTACTCATAAACGCGATTTTAATTTTCCTATAACTTCAGATGCTGAAATAATAAAGAAAAAATTAGGGGAGTTTGTCACTAAAAAGGTATCGATAAGGACTGAAAAAATTGTTGGAATGACGTTAAATAAGGAAGAGATAAAAGAAAAATTAATGTTTCATTTAACTTTTGAAGATTGTAAAACTTTAAGTGATGTAAAAAAGCGAATTCATGATATTGGAAGTTATTATTATGATGATTTTTATTCTGAAGCTTTTAATGAACTATTTCCTAATTATTTTAATGTGTTAAAGCTTGTCATTTGTTTCGAAAAATTAAATTGTCAAGATGAAGAGGTTCCTTTAATGAATTTAACTAATATTGAAACTACACTTAATGATATGTTAAATAATTTTTTGAAAAATGAATCAGGAATGGTGGTTTCTAATAATGTTAATAATGGAGAAGATGTGGCGGTTAGATAAATTCTAGAAGTAAAATTCTAGTTTTTTTATGTTTAAAATTAGTCTTATTAGTTCATTATAAGTTAGAAAGGAGATTTTATGGCACGTCATAAAGTAGAGATTTGTGGCGTGAATACTGCGAATATTAAAGTATTAAGTTATGATGAACAAATTGAATTATTTAAAAAATATCAAAATGGTGATGAAAAAGCTAAAGAAGAGCTGATAAATGGTAATTTAAAGTTAGTATTATCTATTTTAAAGTCTTTTGCTGGTAGGTGTGATAATATGGATGATTTGTTTCAGGTTGGTTGCATTGGTTTAATAAAAGCAATTAATAATTTTGATTTATCTCATGAGGTAAAGTTTAGTACGTATGCGGTTCCAATGATTTTGGGAGAGGTTAAACGATATTTAAGAGATAATAATAGTGTTAGAATATCTAGAAGCATTAAAGATTTAGCTTATAAAGCTTTAAGAGTTAAGGAAAGCCTTATTAAGGAAAATGCTAAGGAGCCTACAGCCTTAGAAGTTGCAAATATCCTTGGGGTCAGTGAATTTGATGTTGCGAATGCTTTAAATTCTTTAAAGGATACTGTTAGTATGTTTGAACCTATTTATAATGATGGTGGGGATGTAATTTATTTGGCTGACCAGCTTTCTAAAGAAGACGAAATTTATGATGTTGAAACTAAAATTTCTTTAAGAAAGGCTTTAAAAATGATTAAAGAAAAGGAAAGATATATTTTGATTCAAAGATATATGGTTGGTAAAACGCAGATGGAACTTGCTGATGAGATAGGAATTAGTCAGGCTCAAATATCACGTTTAGAAAAAAACGGCATTAATAGTATAAAAAAGTTGCTTAAGTAGTTTTAAATTTAGTATAATATAGTTATAGTAAGTATTTGATTTATTAACATACGTTATAATACTAAATTAGAGATGAGTGATTTAAATGAAAAAACCTATCATTGGTGTTATTGCACCTAGAATAATTGTGGAAGATAGACCTTTTCGTAGTTCTACAAGTTTTGTAAATAATTATCCAAAGAGGATTGCCAAAGCTGGGGGAATTCCAATTGGTTTATTATTTTCTGATGGAAGATTTAATTTGGAAGAGGCAGAACTCTGCGATGGCTTTGTAATTCAGGGTGGTGCGGATATTGAAAGTACAGGAATTAATATCATAAATTATGCGATTAAAAATAACAAACCTGTTTTAGGGGTTTGTCTAGGAATGCAGACGATGGCAGCTTATGAATGGATAGTCAATAAATTGGGAGAAAATCCGGCGTATGAAAAGGTGGACGATTTTTATGAGCATAAATATGAGGATGAAATTTTAAATTATTATAGTGGTCATAATGAGGTAGATCCATTTTATTTAACAAGTATTCAAAAAGCTAAGCATGATGTTTTGCTTGATAAGGAAAGCAAACTTTATAGGATATTTAATAATGATGTAATTAGTATGCCTTCGCTTCATAAGCAAATAGTTATAGATGATGTGATTAGTAATGGAAAATATTTTAAGGTTGCTGGAAGGAGTAAGGATGGTATAATTGAAGCTTTAGAAAGTATTGATCCTAATTTATGGTTAGTTGGTGTACAGTTTCATCCGGAACTTGAAAAAGAAAATTTAGAACTTTTTAAATCATTAATAAAGGAAGCGGCGAAAAGAAAATAGTAATGTATTTTCTTTTTTTTTGAATTTGACAGTCTTTTTAGAAAGTATATAATAGTTATCGTTTAAACAAAGGGGGTAATTATGTTTAATTTGTTTAAAACGAAAATTAATAGAGATAATAGTATTGCTATTGATACTGCAATTGCTGCTTCTTCTTGGTGGACTGAGCAAATGAAAAAATCTCATTCATTTAGACAAAATAATGGAATACGATTTCTTATTGAAAGAAAAAATCCACTTTCTGATGAACAAGCTATGATTTTTAATACTAGTTTAAGTAAACAGCTAGTTAGTAGACTTTGTGCTAGTAATAATGGCTTTTTACGTATTAGTGCGAGTGATGATGCATCATTATCAGCAGCCGCTTATGAAGCTGGAGTGCATGGATTTCCGGAAGATTATTTTCCAACAAATGTAATTGTGTATATTGAGGATGAAAAAATATTCATTTATGAAGAGGGAAGAGACGGTACTGTTCAATTAAAAAGAAAATGATTTTAGTCTTTTTCTTTTTTCTTTTGAATATATTTAAGTGGTGGTAGTATGTTGCTTTCAGATTTACAGTCAAAAGATGTTATTAATTTAGTCGATGGTAAAAAAATAGGTTCGATTGTCGATGCTAGTGTTGATAAGACTGGTAAAATAATTGAGCTTTCTGTTCAAAGGAAAAGATTTATTTTTTTTAGTTCTGGGACAGTACTTATAAGGTGGGGACAGATTGACAAGATTGGAAAAGATGTTATACTAGTTAGTGTAAAAGGTTAAGGAGGACATATGAAAGTTCTATTACATACAGGAAAGTTTAAAGAGGTTGAAAAAAGTGGTGTTGGCAGAGCAATTATTCATCAAAAAAAAGCGTTAGATTTAGTACATGTTCCATATACAACTAACCCTAATGATGATTTTGATATAGCTCATATTAATACAATATTCCCTGAGTCTTTAATTTTAGCTAAAAGATGTAAGAAAATGAGTAAAAAGGTAATATTTCATGCACATTCAACGGAAGAAGATTTTAGAAATTCCTTTAAGCTTTCAAATGCTGTTTCACCTTTATTTAAACAGTGGCTTAAAGGGTGCTATAGGTCGGCTGATTTACTTATAACTCCTACAGAGTACTCTAAAAAATTACTTGAAAAATATGATTTAGATAAAGAAATTATAGCTATTTCTAATGGGATAGATTTAGAGTTTTTTGATAGAAAAAAAAGTCATCCGGAAGCTTTTAGAAAGAAGTATGGATTTGCGCAAGATGACAAGGTTGTGATGGCTGTAGGGCTTTATATTGAAAGAAAAGGCATTTTAGAATTTTTGGAACTAGCTAAAAGGTGCCCAGAGTATAAGTTTATTTGGTTTGGTTATACCGCACCTGCATTAATACCTGAACAAATAAGTAGAGCGATTAAAAATAGGCCATCTAATGTTCAATTTCCTGGCTATGTTGATTCTAAAGAGCTTAAAGATGCTTATGCTGGATGCGATTTGTATATTTTTCCAACTAAAGAGGAGACTGAGGGTATTGTTCTTTTAGAAGCTTTAGCAATGAAAACTAAAACTTTAGTAAGTGATATTCCAATTTATGATGATTTTCTTAAAGATGGAATTAATATATATAAAGCTAAAAGTGTTGATGATTTTGAGGATAAAACTCGTAAGATATTAGAAGGAAAATTACCTGATGTAACAGAAGCTGGTTATAAAGTAGCTAAAGCTCGTGATATTAAGAGTGTTGGCTATGAGTTAAAAAAAGTTTATGAGCATGTTTTAGAAAAAGATTTAATTAAATAATCTATCAAATTGATAGATTGTTTTTTATATATAAAATTATTTATATTAGAAAATATTATTTAAAAAATGTCGAAAAATACTTTGAAAAATATATCTAGTTGTGATAAACTGTATATAGTGATATAGGGTAATGAATTTGTCTTAAACATTTTCATTATTTTTAAATGAATTTGGAGTGGTAGTTATGTGGTTACTTTTTGAAATACCTGATAAGGTTTTAGTTATTGTAGGAGCTATTTTTGTTTTGTTAATTATAATTGTGGCTGCTATTATTAAAAATTCAGGTCGTAAGGTAAAGCCAATTAGTGAAGATGAACGTTATGATAATGAAGAGCCTATAAAAGTAAAAGAGGTTACTAAAGATGAGCTTACCGATGAACAAAAGGAAGCTAAGGAAGAACTTGCCAGGGTTTTTAATCAAATGAGTGCAGATTTGGAAAAGCAGAAACTAACGCCTGATGAAATTGATGACTTTGAAAGGGAGCAGGAGGAAAATGCGATCATAAGTTATCAAGAATTGATTGCTCAGGCTGAAAAGCTTAAGGAAAAGGCTGTTAAATATGAAAGCTATGAGGAAAAAGCTGACAAGCATGTAAAAGATGTTTATGAAACAATGGAAGAACAAAAAGTAGTAAAGCAGCCTAAAAAACAAGTTCATGCTTTTAAAAGCTCTGATATAGTTTCACCAATATACGGTGTTCAAAGTAATAAAAATATGGTTAGACAAAAAAATTCTTCAAAAAAGGAAAATCGTGATATAATAAGCAGGGCTTATGAACAGGACCTTTTTGAAGAGGAGAAAACACAAAACCTTGATTTTTTAAATTCTTTAAAAGAGTTTAGAAAAAATTTATAAGCCTTAGGGCTTTTTTAGGTGGTAAATATGAGATATAAAATATATACTTTAGGCTGTAAAGTTAATGAATATGAAAGTGAAGTTATGGCTTCTTTATTAGAAAATCATGGCTATATTAAAGGTGATAATCCTGATATAGTTATTGTTAATACTTGTACGGTGACTAATACGGCTGACAGTAAATCTAGAAAATTAATTAGAAGCATTAGGAAAAATTATCCAAAGGCTATTTTATTAGTGGCTGGATGTATGATTCAGAATAAAAAGGATAATTTGGATATTGATGCGGATATTATTATTGGTAATCAAAATAAAACAGAAATAATTAATTATATAAAAGATTTTAAACGTGAAAAGATATTTGATGTTAGAGATATGGAAAATGCCTCTTTTGAAAATATGAGTTTATCTAATTTCGATTTGACAAGGGCTTATATTAAAATTCAAGATGGGTGTGATAATTATTGTGCTTTTTGTATAATTCCATATGTTAGAGGGCACGTTAGATGTAAGAAAAAGGGTGACGTTATTAATGAAGCTAAGGCTTTAGTGAAAAATGGTCACAAAGAAATAGTACTTACTGGTATTCATACAGGCAATTATCATGATAATAATTATGGCTTTTCTGATTTACTTAATGATTTAGTTAAAATTGAAGGCCTTAAAAGACTTAGAATTTCTTCTGTAGAAATAACTGAACTTAATGATGATGTGTTGGATGTTATTAAAAATAATAATATTTTAGTTGATCATATGCATATTCCACTTCAGTCTGGGTCAGATGAAATATTAAAATTAATGAATAGAAAATATGATAAAAATTATTTTATTAAAAAAATAGAAAAAATAAGAAGTATAAGACCTAATATTTCTATTACTACTGATGTGATTGTTGGGTTTCCTTCTGAAACTGATGAACATTTTTTGGAAACTATAGACACAATTAAAAAAGTTGGCTTTGCAAAACTTCATGTTTTTCCTTATTCTGATAGAGATGGGACGGTTGCCAGTAAAATGAAAAATAAGGTAGATGGCAATATTAAAAAACAAAGAGTTAAAAAACTTCTTGAAATTTCAAAAGAACTTGAAGTGGATTATATGAGCAAATTTGCCAATAAGAAGTGTATTTTTATACCGGAAGTTTATGAAGATGGTTATTTAATAGGCCATACCGGTAATTATTTGCTTATTAAAGCTAAAGGAAATAAAGAAGATCTTTCAAAAGAGGTAGAGGTTATTACTAAAAAAGTAGAATATCCTTATTTGATAAGTGAAGTAAGTGTAAAGCAATAATTGACAAAGTATTTTATTAGTGATAGATTATAAATAGAAAATAAGGGAGGTTTTATATATGAATAATGACATAAATTCTGTTGGAAAATATATGAAAAGTAAGGAACCATTAACTGCTGAGCAGGTACGTCGAAGGATTAAGGAAGAAGAATTTAAAAAAAAGGGGATAGTTGGAGATGTTGAAATAGTTAGTGAAGGATTTGTTCCTCATAACATGAAGATAGACCGAGAAAAGCGTATTATTGGACCAGCTGTTTTTGCGGTAGTTTTGGCAGCTGCTTTAGGATTTGGTGCAAAAAGTGCTATTGATTCTAAAATTAATTCTGGTAGTCAAGAAGCTAATACAGGCATTGTACAAGTTGACGAGGGAAATGAATTTGAAATGTCTAATCTTGATGAAATGTATTCTTCAGAAAATCTTTTGTATGATGAAATTATTATGGATCAAGATGGTATTCCTTTTCATTTAGTTGTTACTAAAGATGGAACTTGCATTTTTTTGACTAATTCAGGTCCTACATCATTTATGAACGGCATATCAGCTACTGAATATCTTCAATTGCGTGGGGTTGATGTTGATGATTTAATGAACGAATATGCGGCAAATCAAGGAAAACATAAATAGAACAAATGTACTTGAAACTCTAGAAATAGAGTTTCTTTTTTGTTATAATGATATTGGTGATAAGATGGAAACTTATATCAAAGGCAATTTTAGAAGAAGTATTTATAAGTCCGAGAAAGGTTATGTAATCGGTCTTTTTAAAGTTAGAGAAACAAATAGTGAAGCTTTAGAAGATTATATAAATCGTACTATCACATTTACGGGGTATTTTTATGATTTAAATGAGGATGATACTTATATTTTTTATGGTGAGGGAGCTCATCATCCTAGATATGGTTTTCAGTTTCAAGTAAGCAATTATGAAAAAGTAAAGCCAACAGATAAAGAGGGTGTAGTAGAATTTTTATCTAGCGACTTGTTTCCGGGAATTGGTGAAAAATTAGCTAAAAGTATTGTCGATATTTTAGGCGGTGATGCGCTTGATAGAATATTAAAGGAACCAGAATGTTTAAATTTAATTCCTAAACTTACTGGTAAAAAGGCTGATAAAATAGTTCATACGTTAAAGCAGTATGAGGAAAGTCATCAAACTATTGTGTATTTAAATGAACTTGGTTTTAATATGAGGGAAGCTTTAAGTATTTATAATTATTATAAAAGTTCTACTATAAAAGTGGCCGAGAATAACATTTTTAGAATAACTTATGATTTGGATGATATAGCTTTTTCAAAAGTTGATAGCGCAGCTTTAAAATTAAATATAGATCCTTCTGATGATAGAAGGTTAGAGGCGATAACTTTTTATGTTATGAAAAAGATGGTATATCAAAATGGGGATAGTTTTTTAGAAAAAGATAAGATAAAAAATGGTGTTAGAAGTTTTTCGGGGCTAGAAATTGATGATAAAATATCTGAAATATTAAATAAATTATGTGAAGAAGACAGGATTTATATCGATGGTGAAGATTATTATTTAAGAGATATTTGGCTTGCGGAGGATTTTATCGTAAATTCTTTATATAATATGGTTAATAAGGAGAAAAAGGTCAATAATAATATTGATGAACTTTTAAATGAATTAGAAGATATTTATAATATTAAATATAACGATAAGCAAAGAGATGCGGTTAAGAAAGCTTTAAGTAATAATTTTTTAATTATAACTGGTGGACCTGGGACTGGGAAGACGACGATTATAAAAGCTATTGTAGAATTATATGGACGTATTAACAAGCTTGATTATGATGAACTTACTGATTCTTTAGCGCTTTTAGCGCCAACAGGTAGAGCAAGCAAGCGTATGAGTGAATCAACTGGTCTGCCAGCTTCGACTATCCATAGATTTTTGAAATGGAATAAAGATACTATGGAATTTATGGTTAATGAAGATAATAAATCAAATGTGAAAGTGGTTATTGTCGATGAGGCAAGTATGATTGATATAAATTTATTTTATAGTTTACTTAAGGGTCTTAAATCAAATGTTAAAATGATTTTGGTTGGTGATTATAACCAGCTTCCTAGTGTGGGTCCAGGAAGTTTGCTTAGGGATTTTATTTTAAGTGATTGTATGGATGTTGTTCATTTGGATTTGCTTTATAGGCAGGATGAAGATTCTTACATTAATACGCTTGCTTTAGAAATTAAAAATGGTGAAGTGGGAGAAAATTTTTTAAATACTTATAGTGATTATACTTTCTTAAAGTGTTCTAGTCAGTATATTAAAAAAAATTTAAAAAATTTATGTATGCAAATACTTGAAAAAGGATATGACTATAAAAGGGTTCAGCTTCTTGCTCCTATGTATAAAGGTGAAAATGGAATTGATTTACTAAATAAAGAACTTCAAGAAATTTTTAATCCAGCTGATGGCATTAAAAGGGAAATTAAGTATGGTGATGTGATTTTTAGAGAAAATGATAAGATACTTCAGCTTGTTAATATGCCTGATGATAATATATTTAATGGTGATATTGGAATTATAAAGTATATAAAGTATGGAAATACTAGTAAAAGTGGGAAAAATGAGATTTATGTCGATTTTGATGGTAATTTAGTTAAGTATACAACTAAAGATTTTTCTTCGATAAAACATGGTTTTATTATTAGTATTCATAAAAGTCAGGGCAGTGAATTTGAACTTGTAATTATGCCAATTACTAGGGCGTATAATCGAATGCTTTATAAAAAACTTGTTTATACAGGCATTACTAGGGCTAAAAGGAAACTTATTATTATAGGTGAACCTGATGCGTTTATAACGTCTGTTTATAATGATAATGAGTATATTAGAAATTCAAAGCTTTTAGATAAAATAAGGTATAAATTTGAAAATTCTTAAACATAATATAAATGTATGCATTTGCATACACATCATATTTCTAATAGGTAGGTGATATAAATGAAATTAAGAGATATGGCGATGATGGCTGCGGGTAGTGCGGCTACTTTAGCTTATCAAAAATATAATAAGCGTGTAATGAAGGCTATGAAAAAGACCTTTGACAAATCTATGAGGACAATGGATAAAACTTTAGATGATATGATGTAAAAAAAGCTCCAAAATTTATGGAGCTTTTATAGTGTTAATGTTTTTTGACTATTTAATTCGTTTGCAGTTTGATTACTGGCATCAATTAAATGTTTTAATTCAAATAATTTTCTTTTGTTTTTGGTAATGTAGCTTTCTAATGTTTCAGTACTTATTATTTTTGATATTGTTACGATACCTTTGTTGTCATAGATGACGGGTGTTTTTTTTGTACTATCATTAATGGTGCGGCTACATATAATTTGTGATCCTTCTGATAAACTGTATTTTTCATTATAGATTGATGGTAAATTAGTGTGTGGTACTAATAGTTCATACTCTAGAGTGTAGGCAACAACTGGTGAGTTTTCGGTTTTTTTTGTGCGTACTATAATTGGTATATGTGATAAGCCTTCGATATTTACCGGCAGCATTTCATAACTATTAGCTGTTTTTATTAAGAGTTTAATTCTTCCAGCGTCTATTAAAGCAACTGAATTTGTTTCATTTATCAAGTTTATTTTATGCCTAAATTCGTTTTCTGACATATCTTTCCACCTCAGTATAGAAGATTTTATCACTTCTTATTATTCTTGTCAAACTGTAATAATATATGCGAAACTTGGGAAGAATATTACTGGTGATAGTGATGAAAAATGTGTTAATTACGGGTGCGCGTAGTGGAATTATAGCTGATGTGATTAAAAGGATAAAAAATAACTTTAATTTATATGTAACTGTTCACACGGATAGTGAGCTTAAAGCTGCTGAAAGGGTTTATAAGAATGATAAAAATGTGAGGTGTATGAAGTTAGATATTACAAATACTGAAGATTTAAGAAAATTATATGAAATAAATGTTGATATTTTAATTTGTAATGGTGCAGTTGCTGAAAGCGGTTCATTACTTGATATTCCTTTTGATAAAGTTAGAGATAATTTTGAGGTTAATTTTTTTAGTAATTTAAAACTTATTAGAGATGTTATTAATAAAAGTGATAGGGTAAGGATTATAGTTATATCATCTTTGGCTGGAAAGGTGCCAATGCCATTTTTGGGGAGTTATTCGTCTTCTAAAGCAGCCTTGTCTCAGATGATGAGGGCTTTAAGGTTTGAGTCAAAACTGCTTGATAAAAGGGTAGATATATGCTTAATTGAACCTGGCCTTTATAGAACTGGTTTTAATAAACTTGCTTTTGATAAAAAGTATGATTATATGGATTATGAGTCGTTTTTTCAAGATAAAATAGAAATTATTCGTAGGGCTGAAAATGTTTTTTTATTTTTGTTTGAAAAAAGAAGTTTAAATTCTATTTCTAAAAAAATTATTAAGGCTATTTTAAGTGAAAATCCTAGGTTTTATTATCGCGCTCCTTTAGAACAATCATTATTTGTTAAAATATATAATTTTTTCTTTTAAAATTTGATATAATGGTAACAGGTGATGAAAATGAAAACGGATATTGAAATTGCTCATGAATATGAACTTTCTGATATAAGGGATATTGCTTATAAGTTGAATATCGATGATAGATATTTAGAAAGTTATGGAAAGTATAAGGCTAAAATTGATTTAAATATTTTAAAAAATCTTGGTGTGCGAAAAGGAAAGCTTATATTAGTTACTTCTATTAACCCAACACCTTACGGCGAAGGTAAGACGACAATGGCAATTGGAATTTACGATGCTTTTAAAAAATTGGGTATGAATGCTTTAGCTTGCCTTAGAGAGCCTTCTTTAGGCCCAGTATTTGGGGTTAAGGGGGGAGCTACTGGAGGCGGATATGCACAGGTAGTTCCGATGGAGGATATTAACTTACATTTTACTGGCGATATTCATGCGGTTACAGCGGCTAATAATTTGCTTTGTGCGGCTATTGATAATCATTTGTTTCAAGGTAATGAACTTAATATAGATAAAGATTCTATTACTTTCCAAAGATGTATGGATGTTAATGATAGGGCTTTAAGAAATATTATAGTAAGTTCTTTGATGAAAAATGAGAGAAAGGATTCTTTTAATATTACAGCAGCTTCAGAAATAATGGCTATTTTATGTTTGGCTAGTGATTTAGACGATTTAAAATATAGGTTATCTAATATTATTTTTGGTTATGATATGGATGGCAGACCATTATATGCGAAAGATTTACATATTGAAGAAGCTATGACAATTTTACTTAAAGATGCAATAAAACCTAATTTGGTACAAACTTTGGAAGGCAATCCAGTAATTGTTCATGGTGGTCCTTTTGCGAATATTGCTCATGGCTGTAATACATTAATTGCGACTGATCTTGCACTTAGAATGGCTGATTATGTGATTACAGAAGCTGGGTTTGGGGCTGATTTAGGTGCTGAAAAATTTTTGGATATTAAATGTAGAGTAGGCGACTTAAAGCCTAGTGCTATTTTAGTAAATGCGACAATAAGAAGTTTAAAGTATAATCCAGAAAACAAGGATGTTAAGGATATTGAAAAAGGACTTAATAGTTTAAAAATTCATATTGAAAATATGCAAAAATATGTTAGTAATGTGCTTGTTTGTTTAAATCATTTTAATGATGATACAGAAGAAGATATTTTAAGAGTAAAAGAGTTTTGTGAAGATTTAGGTGTACCTTTTACTTTATGTGATGCTTTTTCTAAAGGTGGTGCGGGGTCTATACAGACGGCTAAGTCTTTAATAAAAGCATTAGAAAATAATACTGACTTTAATTTTATTTATGATGTAAATGACAGTATTAAAGAAAAGGTCGAAAAGGTTTGTAAGGAAATATATAGAGCTAGAAGTGTTACTTTTTCTGATGAGGCAATTAAAAATATTAAGTTGCTTGAAAGTTTAAATTTAGATAAAAAAATGATATGTATTGCAAAAACGCAATATATTCTTGGAGCTGGTAAAGATTTAACTGTTAAAAACGTTAAACTTAATAATGGTTCTTCGTTTATAACTGTTCTTTTGGATGATATTATGACAATGCCTGGTCTTTCTAAAAAACCTGCATATCTAAATATGCATATTGATAATGGCAATATTTCTGGATTATTTTAAAAGCAATGATTTATTTCATTGTTTTTATTTTATTAAATAGTTTGTAGCTTTCTTTTTTTTATGTAATATGTTAAACTCATAGTAGGTGATTATTGTGGTTTTAGATGATAAAACAGTTGAGATGCTAAGAGATAATGCAAACTTGTTATCTTCGAAAGAAATAATAAGAGTATTGGAAATTTTAACAGTAGATATTTATCAATCTAATTTGGATATTTTTAATACTATTTTTGATAGAATATATGAAAAAGAGCAAGAAAAATTTATTGCTCATGTTATTAAAAATGCCGAAAGAATTGCTTCTCAAATAGTAATTAAATTATTAGAAAGATATAATTATTCAATACATGATTTTGATAAAATAAATAATATCGATGATGAAAATAAAATTATTTTTATATTATTTTTAAAAAGGCTAAATAATCTTTCACAAGATGAACAAATACATATTATTAAAAAATTA
>CAMOSR010000006.1 GCA_946625165.1 uncultured Bacillota bacterium | reverse complement strand
TATCATAATAAAGATAACCAAAAAAATCAGCTTATGCTGATTTTTTCACATATTATGTAAAACCACAATTTCCCACAATTTAAACACATTATTAGGACATTTCCTTGATATGATAAAAATGAAAAAGGAAGTGATAAATGATAGAAATAGTAAAAATTAAATAAACAAAACATAAATTTATATACATATATAAAAGATTAAGAAAGGGAGCGATATATGTAGAAAAAAGAAATAAAAAAATGATATAGTATATATAGAGGCGATAATTAATGTATAAAATTTGTTTAGTAGAAGACGAAGAAAACTTAAATAATTTAATTAGATCTTATCTTGAAAGAGAAAATTACGAAGTAGTAAGTTATTATAATGGAAGGGACGCTTTAAGTCACACAGCAGACGATGCTGATTTATGGATATTAGATATAATGTTAGGTGATGAAGTAAGTGGATATGACATTATAAAAGAAATAAGAAAAGAAAGTACAGTCCCTGTAATATTTACTTCAGCTAGAGATCAAGATTTAGATAAAATAATTGGCTTGGAACTTGGAAGCGATGATTATGTTACTAAGCCATATTCTCCAAAAGAATTAGTCCTTAGAGTTAAAAATTTGCTTAAAAGAACATATTTAAGCGAAACAGAAAAGATAAAGTATGATAAATACGAAATAGATTTAGATAAAAGACAAGTATTTGACGATTCTAAAGAGCTATCTCTCACTACTTTAGAATTTGACCTTCTAGTAATGCTTTTACAAAATAAAAACAAATCATTTAGTAGAAATAATATATTAGAAACTGTCTGGGGACACGATTATTTTGGAAGTGACAGAGTAGTTGATGATTTAGTTAGAAGGCTAAGAAAGAAAATGCCGAAACTAAGATTAAATACAATTTATGGATACGGATATAGATTATCATGAAATTAAAGCACAATTTATATAGACAATTACTAGTAGTCGCACTCCTAATGTTTATGGTCATTTATATAAGCGTAGCAGTAGTCCTTCCAAAAACATTAGTTCCAATATATGAAAAGAACATATACCTATATTTGAAGAATCCTTTAGATGTAGTTAGAGATGATTTTAACCATAGTAGAATAGAAAGTAGTATTGCCTACATTTATGTCAACAATGGAAATACATACTCTTCCAGCAACATAAAGGAAGTCATCAGTCTAGACACTGAACAAATTTTGAGTAAAATAAATAAAGATTATGGTAAATTCACATATAAGAAAAAAACATATTATTACAATACTAAAAAAGATACAAATGGTTGCAAAGTAGCTATTACAAATGATAATTATATAAGAGATATGAGAACAGATCTCATAGAAACTCTATTCCCAGTTTTAATAGTAACTTTACTATTTATACTTTCAATCGTTACCTGGTGGAGTCAGTCTATCGCCGAAAAAATACTAAAACTAAAAGAAAAAGTCGACAATTTAGACAATGACAAATATACAGAAAAGTCAAATTTTAAAGTCGACGACGAATTAAAAGTATTATCAAACGCCATCGATGACATGAAGCTTACGCTTCAAAAAGCAGAAGAATATAAAAACCAAATGTATCAAAATATTTCTCATGATTTTAAAACCCCTCTCACTGTTATAAAATCATATATCGAAGCTATAGAAGATGGTGTAGAAGATGAAAAAAACGGTTTAAAGATAATCAAACAAGAAATACAAAAGTTAGAAATAAAAGTACACTCCTTACTATATTTAAATAAACTAACATATATAAAAGATATGGAAAACTATAAAAGCGGAGACATTAACATAGTTGACGTGTTAGAACCATCCGTCAAAAAATTTAAAATTACAAGGCCAGATATCAAATGGCAAATTGATATTATGGATAAAAAAACAACATTTAAAGGCTCACAAGATATGTGGGAAGCGATAATTGATAATATATTAAGCAACTTTATTAGATATGCTGAAAAAGAAGTGAAAATTACCGTAAAAAGCCACAAAATAACCTTGTATAATGATGGTCCAAATATCGATGAAACAATTTTAAACGATATGTTCACTCCATATAAAAAAGGTATTAAAGGACAGTTCGGGCTTGGCCTGTCTATCGTTCAAAAAACTCTCTCTTTGTTAGGATACGAAGTGACAGCCAAAAACGAACGAAAAGGCTTAAGTTTTATAATTAAATAGAAAGTTCATACTTTCTATTTTTTACGAAAAAATTGAAATATACTACTTTATAAAATACCATTAGTTTGCTGTGCCCTTTGGATATTATAAATTTGACAAAAACTAAAAAAAAACTATAATATTTCACTGTGAATGGAGGGGTTTTATGCAAAAGAGGAAGTTGAAATTATCAAAACCGCCAAAAAACGTCGTACTCGCACTATTATCATCACCTAAAAATATAGCAATTTCATTAGTAACAGCCATAATAATAATAAGTGGTTCTAATGCTATATTTCAAAGACTTACTTCACAAACTTCAGAAACATTAACAAGAGAAGAAATCACCGCGCGAGAAGAAATGATAAATAGAAATTCTGATTTAGAATATGACAAAGAAGATACAAATAAAGTAGAAGGTGAAACAATTAATGGCCTTACTGTAGGAGGAATAATGCTTTTAACTAGTATAGGTTCAGCAAGCTTTATTGAATACAGAAAACTAAAACAAAAAAAGAAAGATAATGCAACAAAAAACTATCGTCTTATTCTAAAACAAAATAATAATTCAGTAATTGGCAGTAAAGTAAAAAATAGTTTTCATACATATAGATAAAGAAAGTTCATAATTGAACTTTTTTTATTAAATATAATAAGTGCAACACTTGTTATTATAAATTAATTTACAAAAAAACTAGTCTATGACTAGTTATGCAGCATTTATTTTATTAATAGTTCTAAGTTCACGAGCAGAAACTTTATATTTTTTACCATTAATAGTTATAGTTTGTAAATTTGGTTTAAAAGTATGCTTAGTTGCATTCAAAGCATGTGAACGACGATTTCCAAATAAAGGTTTAGTATCAGTAATTTTCTTTGCCATAATATCCCTCCTTAAAGTTTTTCCTGCCTTTTAACTTTACCACAAACTAATAAATAAGTCAATTTTTTTAAAGTGTTTTCTTATAAATGTTTTAAAAAACTACAAAAATATAGTAAAATATTTATAGAAGGTGATAATGTGGTCCCACTTAATATAAAAACAGATAGCTACCTATTACATAGTATGATAAAAATAAGACAGTTAGTAAAAGTGGCTAGAGAAAACAATTTAAAAGCCCTAACTATTACCGATAATAATATGTATGGAGCTATAGAATTTTATAAAGAATGCAAGAAAAATAATATAAAACCAATAATAGGTTTAGAAATATCCTTGCCAGAAAAAATAATACTATATGCGAAAGACATAGAAGGATATAAAAATCTAATTAAAATCACCACTATCAAATCCGAAAAAGACATTACAATAGATGATTTAAATAAATATGCAAATAGTTTATTATGTATAGTTCCATTTGAAAGTAGATCACATTATAATTCATTAAACAAAATATATGACATTATATTCGTTTCCTATAAAAACGAAGAAGAAAAACAAAAAATAAAATTAGATAATAAACTATATATGCATGAAATACTATGCATAAATAAAGAAGATGAAAAGTATTTAAAATACCTAAAAGCCATTAAAGAAGGTAAAACCCATTTAGAAATAGAAGAAATTAGTGGTGTAAGTTTACTTCCACTAAATAAAGATGATTTAAATAATGAAAAAATAATAGATTTATGCAATCTAGAAATAAAAATGCATCAAAACCTACTTCCAATATATACTGAAAATGATTCTTACGAATATTTAAAACTAGAATGTATTAAAGGAATGAAAAGAATATTCGGTACATCTGCTCCAAAGAAATATGCATTAAGACTAAAAGAGGAACTAGAAGTTATAAAAAATATGGGATTTTGTGATTACTTTTTAATTGTTGCTGATTATATAAAATACGCAAAAGAAAAAGGCATTTTAGTCGGCCCCGGAAGAGGTAGTGCCGCAGGTTCATTAGTGGCATATACACTAGATATCACGTCAATAGACCCATTAAAATATGATTTATTCTTTGAAAGGTTCTTAAACCCAGAAAGAGTAACAATGCCAGATATCGATGTTGATTTTGAAGATACTAGAAGAGAAGAAGTAATTAATTATTGCGTGCAAAAATATGGCCCAAAAAAAGTAGCTTTAATTACTACCTTCGGAACTCTTGCCTCAAAACAGGCAATTAGGGACGTTGCTAGAACTCTAGAAATAGATCAAAAAAAATCAGATATCTTAAGCAAAATATTAGATCCTAAAAAAAGTCTAAAAGAAAATTATACAAATAAAGTTAAAAACTTTTTGGAAATAAATCCGGAATTAAAGCCAGTATATCAGATAGCAGTAAAATTTGAAGGCTTAAAAAGACATACATCACTCCATGCTGCTGGAGTTGTTATGTCAAAATATAACTTAGATGAAAATCTTCCACTAGATAAAAATGGCGGATTTTATGTATCAGAATATAGCAAAGATTATTTAGAAGAACTGGGCCTTTTAAAGATGGACTTTCTAGGTTTAAAAAACCTCACATTAATTACTAATATTCTAAAAGAAATTAAAGAACTTACCTTTGACACTATACCAGAAGATGATGAAGCAGCCTTAAACATTTTTAAAACTGTAAATACTACCGGCATATTTCAATTTGAATCATCAGGTATGATTAATTTTCTAAGAAAACTAAAGCCAGATACATTTGATGACATTGTTGCGGCTCTTGCCTTATTTAGGCCAGGACCTATGAAAAACATTGACTCTTATATAAGACGAAAAAAAGGTGAAGAAAAGATAAATTATTTCCATGAAAACTTAAAACAAATATTAAAACCGACATATGGAATAATAGTTTATCAAGAACAAATTATGCAGATAGCTAGTATAATGGCTGGCTATACTTTTGCCCAAGCCGATCTTTTAAGAAGAGCAATGAGTAAAAAGAAAGAAGACATTTTAATAAAAGAAAAAGATAAGTTTATAAATGGCGCTATAAATAAAGGATACAGCAAAGAACTAGCCACTAAAATATATGACATGATATTCAGATTTGCCGACTATGGTTTTAATAAATCTCACTCTGTGGCTTATGCTATGATATCTTATAGAATGGCTTACTTAAAGGCCCATTACCCTAAAATTTTTATGAAACATCTTTTATCACTTGCCATAAATAGTGAATCAAAAACTAAAGAATATATCTATGAGTGTAAAAAATATAAAATAGATATTCAAAAACCAGATATTAACTTAAGCACCAATACTTATAAGATAATAGATGATAAAATCATCTATCCATTAACTAACATCAAAAACGTTGGAATAAATGCTGTTAATGCCATTATAGAAGAAAGAAAAAAAGGCAAATTCAAAGATATATTTGATTTTGTAAGCAGATGCTATAAAGGAGCCATAACATCTAAAACTATCGAAAGTTTGATATTAGCTGGCGCTTTTGATTCATTTAATATTAATAAAAAAACACTGATTGAAAATCTCGAAATACTTACCAATTATGGTGAAATAGGTACCTATCTAGATGACGAAATATTTAAACCAACACTTGAAAATAAGAAAGAATATAGTACCCATGAACTTATGAACTTTGAACTAGAAATATTTGGTTTTTATTTAAGCAATCACCCAATCACTGAATATAAAAACAATAGTAACTATATTGATTTAAAAAACATCGCATCTTACTTTGATAAACAAATTGAAACTGTAGTTTATATTGATAAAATAAAAACTGCAACCACAAAAAATAAAGAGATGATGATGTTTATTACTGGTAGTGACGAACTTGCCAAAATAGACATAGTATTATTTCCAAAAGTTTATAACACGGCACCTAATATTAAAGAAGGTAATATCATTAAGCTTAGAGGTAAAGTTGAAAAAAGGTACGATGAATATCAAATTATAGCAAGTAACATTATGAAACTAAATTAATCTATATTTTTTATCTAAAATATGTTATCATTAAAATAGAGGTGACAAAGAATGAAAAGGAAAGGGCCAAGCATAATTTTAATATATACACTTATTTTTATTATAATTGTTTTAATAGTTTTACTCACCAAAATCGTTGTTGAATCAAATCCAAAACCAGAAAGAAAAAGTAATGTTTACATAGAAAAGTTAGAAATGAATCCATATCCAAATGTTAACGATGAATGTACATTTAATCTAACATATTCCGACTATAATGCCCTAACTATGGCAGGATGTAAAGGTGGATACACTAGATATGACATAAGCGATGTGATTTTAAACGGCAGCACAATTCCAGTTTCAGTTATTTACTCAGACAAAAACAAAATAAAAGTAGGCATTTTTATAAACAATAAACGTGTAACCAACAATATAGATAGCGTTACTAACATAAAATTTGGAATTTTTGACAATAAATTATTTATCCTTGATACAAATAATAACGAAGCCAATGCTTTAGCCTTCGATAGCAAAGGAAACCAAGTATATAACTTAAAAGAAGTATTAGAAAATTCAAAAATCAAAGATTTATCAACAGGTGATACCGAAATTTCATCAGCCACATTAGATCCAACAAGTTTTTCATTTACTGAAGGTGTCATAGAATTTAGTTCAATAGCTAATGAATGCAAAAATAATGAAAAATCTAAAGGATCACACTATAAAGTAACATATAATAACAGCAACTTTGAAAAGCCAGAATTTATAAACCTAGTTAATTGTAATTAGAAGTAAAAAACTACCGTTAAGTTTTAAAATAAAAGATACCGAATTAAGCGAACCAAAAATTGGACACTTTAAAATTGGTATCTTTTACTTTAAACCATTATTTAAAACATGTAGAATATGGTTTTTTTCACTATCTGAACAGTTCGCCCACAAAACTTCAAACAATACTCCAAGTCCAGGTAAAGTAATTTCATCTTCATCATTAATCGAATCTAATATTGAAGACTTAATATCATCGATATTAGACCCTTTAAAATTACTTATAATATGATTTCTAATGCTAATATTCATAATACCATCCTTTCTAGTCATATAATGTGTAAAGTGAAAATAAAATATACAAAATTCGTGTATTTTTGAAATTTAAAAGTGTATAATTTCATTAGAATAGAGGGAAGAAATATGAAAATATTAATCATAATCATAATACCTATCATATATACTTTTCAAACACGTAAAAGTTTAAAAAAACATCAGAATAAAATTACAGAAAGCTGGGTTAAAATTGACAACCTATTAAAAACAAGAAATGATATTATCCCAGATTTACTTGAAATATTGGAAAAGTATAACATTAAAGAAGAAACCTTAGATAGTATAAATAATGTGCGAAGTAACTTATTAACATCTAAAACCAAAAAAGATAAAATGGCAAATTCAAGCAAGCTAACTAATGAACTAGGGCATCTATTTGCCATAACTGAAAATTATTCAGAATTAAAGATAAATGATATATTTTTAAATCTTCAAAGTAAAATACATGAAACAGAAGATCAAATCAATAACTCTAAAAGGCGATATAACAATCTAGCCTTGGACTATAAAAACAAATTAGATATGTTTCCGTCAAAAATTATTGCTTATGTGTTCAAATTAAAACCATTTGAAATATTCAATGAAGAAGTAGATTTAGAAGAAAAAATTGAAGTATTAGAATTATAATAATTTTAATACTTTTATTGTGTCAAAAACAAATGTTTGGTATAATTATGTAAAGGTGAGATTAATGAAAATAGAAAAAATACAAAAATCAGGATCAAAATACAAAATAACATTAGATACCGGTGAAGTCATCACCACATATGATGAAGTCATAATTAAACACGGATTACTCTTCCATAAAACTATAAATTCCAAACTATTAGACAAAATAAATAATGATACATCTTATTACAAAAACTATAACAAAGTCTTAGATATGATAAATAAACGTCTCAGAAGTGAATATGAAATTAGAAAATTTTTAAATAAAAGTGAAGTAAAAGAAGAAGACGAAAATAAAATAATAGACAATTTAAAAAAAGTAGGCCTAATAAATGACAAACTATTTGCCAAAGCCTATACTAATGATAAAGTAAATTTAACATTAGATGGGCCACATAAAATAAAGAGATATTTAGAAAATAATAAGATAAAAACTGAATACATAAATGAAGCCATTTATAATATCGATGGAGAAGTTATAAATAGCCATATTGATAAAATAATAAGAAAAAAGATTAAAAATAATACCAAATATACACCATACATATTAAAACAAAAAATAATTATCTATTTAACTAATTTAGGTTACAGTAGAGAAAACATTATAAGTAGATTGGAAATGTTTAAAATAGAAAACCCAAATAATGAAAAAGAAATGGACAAAGTGTTTAACAAATTAAAAAACAAATTTGAAGGAGATACACTATATTTAAAATTAAAAACAAAGTTATATAGCAAAGGGTATACAAAAGAAGAAATAGATGAATATATAAAAAAAAATAGCTCATTAATTTGAGCTATTTTCCTTTGTCGCTGCACTAAGAGCAGTTTTAATAGAATTATTGTAAGCCTTCTTTAAAACAGAATCAGAAATTTTTAAATTATACTTTTTACGAAGAGCAACTAAAGCTTTTGTTTCTAATGTGGAATCATTTTCAATTCTAGTTTCCACAATTTTATCGATGATATCATCTTTTACTTTGCTAAGTTTAGGTTTAGCTTTTTGCTTAACCCTGTAAATAATATGATAACCATATTGTGATTTAACAGGCTCTTTGCTATAAGTACCATCTTCTAAAGCATTAACGCCATCCCAAAATTCATTGACAACAGAACCATAAGTAACAGTTAATTTGCCACCATTAGATGCAGTACCTTTGTCATCAGAATACTTTTTAGCAAGTTTTTCAAAATTTTCACCCTTATCAAGCTTTTTAATAATTTTCTCAGCATCCTTTTTAGCATTTGCTTCAGCTTCTTTTTTCTCTTCATCAGACATTCCATCTTTGGTATTCGGACTAATTAAGATATGTTTAGCTTCAATGTCACCAAATACTTTATCTTTATAATATGCATTGATATCATCATCTGTAACGTTTTCTTTAACGTAATTTTCAGCAACTACTTTTTTCTTATAATCTAGAATTAAAACTTCTTTGAAATCATCCTCACTTTTATAGCCAGCATTTGCTAAAGCTACACTAAAATCCATACCATAATTTTGATAAGATTCTTTATAAGATTTCAACTGTGAATCAGCAGATGATTTAGCATCTTCATCAGTTTTTATTTCCTTATTAACGATAAAATCATCAATCATATTTGTTAGAGTAACATAACCACCTTGCTTTTTAAACTCACTATATAAAGCCTCGGCAGTGATTTTTTTTCCGTCCATTTTAGCAACGACTTGCTTTCCATCCTTTAAAGTTGTAGTTCCGCAGCCTGTAAGTAATAGTAAAGCCGCTAAACCGATTAATATTTTTTTGTTCAATTAAAACGCTTCCTTTCATACGTATGCTATATTTCATACATATAAATAATAGCAAATTTTCATATAAAAAACAATATTTTCTTACGAATTTCCACAATAGTAATCACATAATTTAATATTTTCCATAAAATAATGTGAAAAGATAAAAAGGAGGATGATTTATTATGTGTAACACCGGAAATAGCGGAGCCGCAATCATATTAGTACTATTTATTCTTTTAATAATCATACTTGGAGCTTGGATTTAAGCTAGAAAGGAGAAAGTACATGCAAGGTAATTCATGTGAAAAACCTAATCATCAAGGAACTGGCAATAATAGTGGATATCTAATCGTACTAGTATTATATATCTTACTAGCAATCCTATTAGGTTCAACTTTATATTATTAAAAAGCTAGTATGCCAAGCATACTGCTTTTTATTTATAAAAATGAAAAAATTATCCACAAGTGTAAAGTAAAATCAAAAAAACAAAAATAAAGTCAAAACTATTTACAAATGAAAAATGAAATAGTAAAATAATGGTACATAGTGAAGATATGTGGTGAAAAGTGGGTGATTTTATGTTCATGGGAGAATATCATCAAAAGATTGACGAAAAAGGACGTTTAATCGTGCCTGCAAAAATAAGATACGATTTAGGTGAAAGCTTTATCGTAACTAGAGGCCTTGATGGATGCCTATTCATATATCCTAAAGACACTTGGAATAAGATTATAAGTAAATATGGAGAACTGCCAAACGTAAAAGAAGCCCGCAACTTTATGAGATTCTTCCTATCAGGAGCCAATACACAAGAATTTGATAAACAAGGAAGAATAAACATTTCCTCCCCACTTATTAAATATGCAGGTCTAACTAAAGACTGTGTTGTTATAGGTGTGGGTGAAAGACTTGAAATATGGAGTTTAGATAGATGGAATAAATTTACTGAGGAAAATGAGGATAGTTTCTCCGAACTTGCTGACAACTTATTTTCACAAAATATTGCTTAGGGGGATTCATAATGCATACAAGCGTCTTGCTTAAAGAAAGTATTGATTATTTAAATCTAAAAGATAATAGTACCATAATTGATTGTACTTTAGGCTATGCGGGACATAGTAGCGAAATATTAAAAAGAATTCCAAACGGTTTTTTGTATGCTTTTGATCAAGACAGTGAAGCGATAGAAAAAGCCAATAAAAGATTAAATCAAATAAGTAACAATTATAAAATAATAAATAAGAACTTTGTTAATTTAAAATTAGAGATAAAAGAAAAAGTAGATGGCATTTTATTTGATCTTGGAGTATCTTCTCCGCAACTTGATGAAGACTATAGAGGTTTCAGCTACCATAAAGAAGCAAAACTAGATATGCGCATGAATCAAAAACAGGTTTTAGATGCCTATAAAGTTGTAAATGAATACCCATACGAAAAATTAGTAGACATCTTCAGAAAATATGGCGAAGAAAAATATAGTACAAGCATCGCAAAAGGGATAATAACTAAAAGAGAAATTAAACCCATCGAAACAACAGTGGAACTTGCCGAAATAATTAAAGAAAACGTTCCTGAAAAATACCGTAAGAAAGCACACCCCGCAAGAAAAATATTTCAGGCACTCAGAATAGAAGTGAATGATGAGTTAAATGTTTTTAAAACAGCTTTAAAAGATGCTTTAGAACTTTTAAAACCAGGTGGCAGAATATGTGTTATTACATTCCATTCACTAGAAGATAGAATTTGTAAACAAATATTTAATGAAGTAAGTACTGTGCCAAAAGAACTAAGCAACTTACCAATCGTACCAGATAAATATAAGCCAAAATATAGAGTGCTTGCTAATATTAAACCAAAAGATAAAGAAATCGAATACAATAAACGCTCTAGAAGTGCTAGACTTAGAGTAATAGAAAAAATATAGAAAGGAAGATATTTATGGCTAAGAAAAAACAAAAGAAATCAAAAATTACCAAAGGCGAAAGACTATTATATGTTACCGCTGTTTTTTCCTTTGTTTTAATGCTTGGTCTTAAAATCTTCTGTGGAGCATCTATCGGTGAAATGAAAATGAGCATCGAAGAGACAAAATATAAAATAGATACTCAAGAAAAAACAAACGAAAGTTTAACTATGAAAGTAAATGAACTCACATCATTTGAAAATGTCAAGAAAGTCGTAGAAGAAATGGGACTAGCTTACAACAACGATAATATAATTGTCGTAGATAGTAGAAGGTGATTAGGTGAGCAGACAAAAACAAAAAAACAAAGATTGGAAATACCCAAGAAACGTCTTTCTTGTTTTTTTGTTTGCCATATTTATTTTATTCGCTAAATATTGTTATCTAGCACTATCGCCAAATATTAATGGTAGAAATATGAAATCATTTGCCGCAAACAGAAATACTGTATCTAAAGTGTTAAAAGCTAAAAGAGGTACAATCTATGATTCAGAGAAAAACGTTTTAGCTCATAATGTAACCTCTTATACACTGATTGCTTATCTAGATTCAAAAAGAAGTACAGCCAGCAAAGTACATCACGTAAAAGACATAGATAAAACTGCCAAGGCCCTAGCTGAAGTATTAGAATGTGATGAAGAAGACATTAGAAATAGACTTCAAAAAGGAAAAGATTCAGGCAAATACCAAATAGAGTTTGGAACTATCGGTAAAAATATTACTGAAATGAAAAAAAGTGAAATTGAAACTTTAAATTTACCAGGAATTGATTTTGAAGAAAATTATAAAAGATATTATCCAAATGGCGACTTTGCATCATACATTTTAGGTTATGCCAAGACAAATGAGAGAAAAGATGAGGAAGGTAAAATTATTACTTCCATAGATGGAGAACTCGGTATAGAAGCTAAATTTGACGATGAATTAAAAGGCACCGATGGCTATTTGCAATATCAGCAAGATCGTTTTGGCTATAAAATACCAGACACAGCAGAAACCAGAATCGAAGCCCTAGATGGCTATAACATATATCTGACAATTGATTCAAATATTCAAAGATTTGTCGAAACTGAAGTCCAGTCTATTCAGACACGGTACAGCCCAGAATGGACAATGATATCTGTTATGGATGCTAAGACAGGAGACATATTAGCCTCATCTGGAACACCATCCTTTAATCCAAACTTAAGAGACTTAGTTAGCTATCAAAACCCATTAGTATCAAATGCATTTGAACCAGGCTCAACCATGAAAATATACACATATATGTGTGCCATTGAAAAGGGCACCTATAATGGAAGCGCCACATTCAGGTCAGGAAGCATCGAAGTAGCAGATGCGGTTATCAAAGACTGGAATAATGCCGGGTGGGGTACGATTACTTACGATAAAGGCTTTGAATATTCTAGTAATGTTGGAGTAAGCACCATGATAGGCCATTTTATAAATAAAGATGAATTAAAAGAATGTTTTAAAAAATATGGATTTGGACAATCGACGGGAATAGATTTATCAAAAGAAAACGCAGGGACACTTGGCTTTAAATATCCAGTAGAAGTTGCTAATGCAAGCTTTGGACAAGGTATAAATACAACTGCAATTCAGCACTTAAAAGCCTTATCTATGCTTGCTAATAATGGTCAAGCACTAACACCCCATGTCGTCTCAAAAATAATTGATCCAAACACTGCTAAAACCATGTATAAAAGAAAAATTGAAAAATCAGAAGTTTTAGTCAGCGAATCAACTGTAAATAAAATAAAAGAACTCATGTATAATGTAGTTAATAGTAGTGATCCAGAGGCTACAGGTAAAAAATATGCAATTGATGGCTTTGATGTTATCGGCAAAACTGGAACATCACAAATATATGACGAAAAAAGAGGAGGATATCTTAAAGGTGAAAACGACTACATATATTCATTTGCCGGCATGTATCCAAAAGATAATCCAGAAATTATAATATACGCTGCAATCAAAAAACCAAATACACCAACATCTAGTACTTTAAGCCCTTCAGTAGTAAATTTGATGAAAAATATTGCCAAATATCGTAATATGTTTGAAGCAGGAAATCAGAATAGTAGTAGTGTAACATCATTAGTATTAGACTCTTTTATTAATAAGAAATTAGAAGACGTCAAAAATCTATTAAATCAAAACAACATTCAAACAGTTGTCATTGGTAGTGGTGATAAAGTTATTGCTCAATATCCAAATAAAGGTGAGACAGTTCTTTCGTATGATAAAGTATTTTTAATTACCAATAAAGATCAAGGAAAAATGCCAGATATAACAGGATATTCAAGATCAGATGTCATATATTTAATGAAAACATTAGGATATAAATACGAACTAGAAGGCTATGGACATGTTATAGAGCAAAGCATCAAGCCAGGTGAAGACGTAGGGGAAAATACTATAAAAATAAAATTAGAAGCTTAGCTTCTAATTTTTTCTCTTCGCATATTTTCATAAATTTTGTCTAATCGCTCATCTGGATAATATTCATCAAAAAATAAATCAACTTTACTATGAGGAACTACACCTAAAGCTCTTTCTTTTTGCCTAAAAAGCGCAGCTACTGAAACAGAAATATCTATTATCATAAAAATAACAAGTAATGTAGTTACTAGATTTCCAACACTTACTGGCACCAACTCCACATATTTTGAAATAATAGGGTACAAACACTTCACAAATATAATAGCTAATATTCCCCAGCACACCATATAAAACAAACTTGTTCTACCACCAATATTTAAAAACCTATTACTGTAATTCCAAGATATGGTTCCAAAAACTTTTTCCTGAAGGAGCGAACAAAAATATTCAAAACCGCCACCTAAAAACATCCCACCAAAAAAAATTTTAATAGGATTTTCATATTTCACTAAAAACACCATAAATATAACTGCACCAAACCCATACACCGGATTTAAAGGACCATATATTAATGCACTTCTACTTACCCAGTTACCATAATGTAAGAAATGGTTAAACATCTCCCAAAATGTTCCAAATAAACAACCAAACATAAATACCCAGAAAGCTTTTTTAAAACAAATACCTTCTGCAAATAATTTTTCGTCATTTTTCTTCATAAACATACAACCCTTATTCTTCCAAGATTAGTATAATCTTTAAAACTATAATTGTCAAACATATTGAAATACTGTATAATTAAATTAAAGTGGAGGTAAAAAAATGAAAAAGCTTATTATAATTTTATTTAGTATATTTTTATTAACTGGATGTACAAAAGGTGAAGAAGTTACTTGTAACATAAATGGTAAAGAAGCTATATTTACCATAAAAAATGGCTTGGTTACAAAGTATAAGTTAGCAGGCGAAAAACAAAAAAAATCAGAAATTGATGAAATCAACGGCGAATACTTTACCAGCTCAGATGACAATGAGGAAGGTAAACTAGCATTACAGACATATGTAAGTTCACTTGGAGGTACATGTAATTAATTATGGTAAAAAGAAAGAAAAAAATAAAAGTAAAAAAAATACCATTACTTATAGCATTTATAGCTTTAATACTAATTACGACAAATTTTATTCCAAAAACTACTAAAAAAACAGTTGTCGAATCCAAAAAAGAAGCAAAAGAAGAAGTTAAAACAAGTAAAGTAAGTCTAGTGATGGTCGGTGACGCATTACTACATGGCTCAGTTTATAGAGATGCCTATAAAGACGGTAGATACGATTTTTCTAACCAATTAGAATTTATAAAACCTATAATTCAAAACTATGATTTAGCATTTTATAATCAAGAAACTATTTTAGGTGGAACTGAACTTGGACTATCAGATTATCCAACATTTAACTCACCATGGGAATTTGGTGACAATATGCTAGATATTGGTTTTAATATAGTTAATCTAGCTACTAATCATACTATGGATAGAGGCGAGAAAGCTATACTAAAATCTTGTGAATATTGGAATCAAAAAAAGGACACTGTATTATTTGCTGGAAGTTACTGTAATGAAAAAGATAGAGACGAAATAAAAATATTTGAAAAAAATGGCATCAAGTATACCATGCTTTCCTATACCTATGGAACAAACGGCATAAAAGTCCCAGAAGGAAAAGAATATTTAGTAAACCTATATAGTGATGAAAAAGCTAAAGAAGATATTGAAAAAGTAAGAGACAAAGTTGATCTATTACTTGTATCTATGCACTGGGGAATAGAATATCAAACAGAGCCAACGGCAGAACAAAAACGAGAAGCCGAGTATTTGTCAAATTTAGGCGCAGATATTATAATCGGAACACATCCGCATATAATCGAGCCAGTAACCTATATAGATGACACATTAGTTATTTATTCACTAGGTAACTTTATTTCCGCTCAATCTACAAATAGTGACTACAATACAATGGTTGAGCTTATGACGACTATTGATATAGTAAAAGAAACAAAAAACAAAAAAAGTACTATAAAACTCGAAAACTTAAATAACGAACTTCTTTATAATTACTATACCAAAGGTAGTGGCAAATGGTATAACTTTAAAGTAATCCCATTTTCACAGATGAATACTAATTATAATTCAGACTATAAAAGATTATATGATAAATATAGTAAAGTCGTAAAAATGTACGATGAAAGCATTCCAGTTAAAGAAGCTGCATAGCTTCTTTTTCTTTGTAAAATTTTTCTAAGCCCGTACATATATTTAATTGGTGAAGATTATGTTTTTTAAAAGTATACATAAACGAATGAAAATAATTTTAGTAATAATATTTGTAATATTTATAATAATAATTTTAAGAGTATTTTATATTCAAGTATTTGACTATAAAAAATTAAATAATTATGCGAGTAATCTTTGGAGCAGAAACTTACCAATTAAAGCAGATAGAGGACTTATTTATGATAGAAACGGAGTAGTTTTAGCTGATAATGCCACAACAACCTCTTTAGTTGTCATCCCAAATCAAATAAAAGATAAAGAAAAAACTGCCGATAAGCTTTCTGAAATATTGAATGTCAGTTACGACGATATATATAAACACATAAGTAAAAAAACATCAATTGAAAGAGTTCACCCTGAAGGAAGAAGACTCTCATATGAAATTGCCGATAAAATAAGAAATCTAAAGTTAGAAGGAGTATACCTAGTAAAAGAATCTCAAAGAATATACCCATACGACACTTACATGGCCCATACCTTAGGCTTTGTTGGAATAGATAATCAAGGCTTAAGCGGTATAGAACTTACCTACGATAATTACTTAACCGGCGAAGATGGAGCTATAAAATATTTTAGTGATGCTAAAGGAAACAAATTAGAATTAAACGAAGTTTACGAACAACCACAAAATGGTATGAATATTACTTTAACCATAAATAATGAAATTCAAACCTCATTAGAAAGAGAACTTAGTAATGCAGTTACTAAATACAACCCAGATAGGGCAATTGGTCTTGTTATGGACCCAAATAGTGGAGAGATACTTGCAATATCAGCAAGGCCAAATTTTTCACCAGCAAATTACAAAAATTATTCAATAGAAGAAATTAATAGAAACCTACCAGTATGGGCAACCTATGAGCCAGGCTCAACCTTTAAAATTGTCACATTATCTGCCGCTTTAGAAGAAAATAAAGTAGACTTAGAAAAAGATATTTTCTATGATAAAGGAAGCATTAAAGTAGAAAATGCGACTATTCACTGCTGGAAACATGGTGGGCACGGTAAAGAAACTTTTATGCAAGTAGTTGAAAACTCTTGTAACCCAGGCTTTGTCGCTTTAGGCCAAAGACTTGGTGTTAATACTTTATTTGATTATATTGATAAATTTGGCTTTGGTAAGAAAACAGGAGTTGATTTAAACGGAGAAGCAAGCGGAATAATATTTGATAGAAGTAAAGTAGGACCGGTAGAACTTGCAACCACAGCCTTTGGTCAGGGAGTATCAGTAACCCCAATTCAGCAAGTAACCGCCGTAAGCGCAGCCATTAACGGCGGAACATTATATAAACCATATATTGTCAAAAGCATTAATGAACCAGAAACTAATACCGTAGTTAAAGAAAATAAACCTACTGAAATTAGAAAAGTAATTAACGCAGAAACCAGCGCCAAAGTAAGAAACGCCCTAGAAAACGTTGTAGCTAATGGAAGTGGGCGCCCCGCCTATATAGATGGTTATAGAGTTGGTGGCAAAACTGGAACTGCCCAAAAAGTTGAAAACGGAAGATATTTAACCAATAATTATATCCTATCATTTATTGGCTTTCTTCCAGCTGATAACCCAAAAGTAGTTGTTTATGTCGCTATTGACAATCCAAAAGGAACCATTCAATATGGAGGCACGACAGTTGGCCCAATATCTAAAGCTGTATTAAAAGATTGCATCAAAGCTTTAAACGTACCAAAATCAGATGGCGGTAAAGAAAAAAAATATAAATGGCCTGACCCTAAAACAATAACAGTACCTGACGTAACTGGAAAAACAGTAGAAGAAGCAAAAAAAGAACTAATAGGTTTAAACGTCATCGTAAGTGGAGAAGGAAATACTGTAACTCATCAATCGCCAGAAGCTAAGACAAAATTAGATGAAGGCAAAACCATAAGATTATTTACTAGTTAAAGGAGGAAATTAATATGCTTATACTTATAAAATCAGTAATGGCTATGATGATCGGGTTTATATTATCTGCTATTTTAGGAGTCATATTGATTCCTCTTTTAAAAAAACTTCACGCTAGTCAGACATTAAGTATATATTTAGAAAGAACCCACGAAGCAAAAAAAGGAACACCAACAATGGGGGGCTTTATCTTTATTGCTTCAACCATTTTAATTACCATAATATTTTTGTTTCTAAAGAAAATAACAATATCATATAGTTTGCTTATTATTATTTTTACATTTGTAAGTTATGCAGCCATCGGCTTTATAGATGATTATTTGATTATTAAAAACCGTAGCAATAAGGGATTAACAAAAAACCAAAAATTTATGCTTCAAGTAATAGTTGCTATTGCCTTTTTCTATTTATTTATGAAGTCGGGTAGTGAACCTCTAATTTGGATTCATACCTTACACATAAAACAAAATATTGGCTGGCTTTACGGAGTGTTTATCCTATTTGTTTTAACTGCTTCATCTAATGCCGTTAATTTGACAGACGGATTAGATGGCTTAGCAGGAGGTCTATCATTAATTGCCTTTTTAACATTCGCAATTATAGCGTGGAATACTGACTGGCTATTAGGATACGAAGATATCGCTATATTTGCATTTACTTTAGTAGGCTCTCTCCTTGGTTTTCTACTGTTTAACACCAGCAAAGCTAAAGTCTTTATGGGGGATACCGGATCACTTTCATTAGGGGCGACTTTAGGCGCATATGCCATTATTACCAGACACGAATTATTACTAGTTTTAATTGGCATAGTATTTGTTATAGAAACCGTTAGCTGTATCATTCAAATTATAGTATATAAGCTTACTAAAAAAAGAGTCTTTCCCATGACACCTATTCATCATACCTTTGAGAAAAAAGGATGGAAAGAGACTGACATCGTCAAATTATTTTGGATGATTGGATTAATAGCTAGTATGATAGCTATAGTTTGGGGGTGTATTTTATGAAAAAGATGAACTTAAATCTTTTTATAAGTTGCATCATTCTTTCTTTGTTTGGCCTCCTAATGGTCTATTCTTCATCAAATATCTGGGCAGAATATAAATTTAATGACCCATTTAAATATATAAAAAATCAAGGTTTATTTCTTATAATTGGTATAATTTCTATGTATATAGTTAGCAAAGTAAATTATAGAAAATACTATAAGTACTCTAATAAAATATTTGCAATATGCTTTACGTTAATTGCTTTAGTATTAATAGTTGGAACAGAAAGAAATGGAAGTAAAAGCTGGTTTGGTATTGGCTCTTTTGGTATTCAGCCTTCAGAATTTATGAAACTATCAATGATTATTTTTACCAGTAAATACTTATATAATAATCGAAAAGATATATCAAACATAAGAAAAGGAGTAATCCCCATTTTGCTTCTTACAATATTTATATTTGGACTAATTATGCTTCAACCTGATTTTGGAACAGGTGTTATTTTAGTAATGGGGGTTATCGGCTTACTATTTGTCGGTGGAGTAGATTTAAAGTTTTTTTTTAAAATAGGACTTGTAGGTGTACTTGGCATTGTTGGTCTTATAATGGCCGCTCCTTATAGATTAAAAAGAATACTATCGTTTTTAAATCCTTGGAGTGATCCATTAGGAAGTGGCTTTCAAATAATTCAATCACTTTATGCGATAGGACCTGGTGGCCTATTCGGATTTGGACTAGGTGGTTCTAGACAAAAACATTTCTATTTGCCAGAACCACAAACTGATTTTATATTTTCAATTATTAGTGAGGAGCTTGGATTTATGGGCGTAATAATAGTTTCAGGGTTATTCTGCTTTATAATATATAGTGCCATAAAAATAGCATTAAAGTGTGATGATTTATTCGGGAAGTATTTAGCCTTTGGAATAATATTTATGTTATCATTTCAAGCGATTTTAAACCTATGTGTTGTAATTGGACTAATACCTGTTACAGGTGTTACTTTACCATTTTTAAGTTATGGAGGTTCTAGTTTACTAATTACCCTAATAGAAATGGGGATTATTCTTAACATATCAAGATATCAAAAATAAACATTGACATACGAACAAAAGTTTGATAATGTGTATTTAGGTGATAGTACATGAATCAAATTATACAAAAAGAAAATATTGAAAATTTAATCTATGAAGTTAGAGGAAAACAAGTTATGTTGGATTCTGACTTAGCAAGACTATATAATATTATGACTGGTAATTTGAACAAAGCTGTTAAAAGAAACATAGAACGATTTCCAGAGGATTTTATGTTCCAGCTAACTAAAGAAGAATATGATACTTTGATATTCCAAACTGGAATATCAAAAGGCAGAGGTGGTAATAGGAAACCACCATATGTATTTACAGAACAAGGAGTTTCAATGTTAGCTTCTGTTTTAAGAACAGATATAGCAGCAAAAGTTAGTGTCAATATTATGAGAGCTTTTGTAACTATGAAAAAATATATATCTACCAGTTTGCTAGAACAAAAATATATAAACAATCTTGTATTAAAAGATAATAAAAGAATCGATTTAATTGAAGAAACCTTATCTAGCTTTAAAGAAAAGAATAACCATATCTTTTTTGAAGGACAAATATATGACGCACATTCATTGTTAATTGATATTTTTAAAAGAAGTAAAAACGAAATAATAATTATCGACAATTATATTGATAAATATATTTTGGATATATTATCCAAAACAAAAAAGAAGATTATACTAATTACAAATAAATATAATAATGAAGATTACAATAAATATAAGTCACAATATAAAAATGTAAAAATGATTATCAACAATAAATTCCATGATAGATTTATAATAATAGATAGAAAAACATTGTATCACTGTGGAGCCAGTTTTAAAGATTTAGGAAATAAGTGTTTCGCAATAACAAAATTAGAGGATAATGAATATTTAAATAAATTTCTTAAAAATATTAATATAAAATAGGCCCTCCCAATGAGTTATTACAAATATAACACTTCCATTTCTTTCATATGGAAGATCCATTGTATTAATAACATTAATGAAATGATGATAATTTTAATGCTTAGATATCAAAAATAATAAAGATTAAAGTAATTCCATTAAAGATAATAAAATGCTAATAAAAAAACAGTTCATTTTAATATGTGAACTGTTTTAATAACTATTTTTCCATAAAATAATTTGTTACATTTTCAAGTTTCATTGCTCTAGAACCTTTAATTAAAATTAGCGTATCAGTAATATTTTGACCATTTAAATATTCTAAAACCTCATCACAATTTTCAAAGTATAAGGCATCCATTTCTAAAGCGCCCATTTCCTTTCCAACTAAAAGCACTTTTTTATTATCTATCTCATCTAAATAAGGTTTTAAACTTTTATGAATTTCTTTAGAATAATCTCCAAGTTCCATAATTGAGCCTAATATTAATAACTTTTTTTGTTTTTCATTTTTTAAAACCTTAAGAACTCCAGTTAAAGATTCAAAAGAAGAATTATAACAATCATTAATAATAGTGTTATTATTTTTATCTTTTAAAATATTCATCCTCATGTCAAATGATTTATATTCTTTTAAAGACTTAATAATATCATTTATATCAACACCATAATATAATGCAACATTAATTGAAAGAAGAACATCTCCAAGTAAATGCTCAGGAAGATTAATACTAATTTCATATTCTTTATCATTATACTTTATTTTAAAAGAAGAAGAATATAAATTACTCTTTAAATCATAGCCCTTAAAATCATTATTATCATTAAAACCAGATTTTATAGTATTAGGAACATCTTTCAATAATTCATCATCACCATTAACAAATAATGTCTTTTGATCCATTCCATCTAAAATTTCTAATTTGGCTTTTAATATTTCCTTTTTACCACCTAAATTTCCGATATGTGAAGAACCAATATTGGTAATTATAGCTGTTTCAGGATTAATCATTTTAGATAAATAAGATATCTCATTTAAATGATTCATCCCAAGTTCCGTAAGTAGAATTTCAGTATCACTTTTTAAATTAAAAACAGTAAGAGGAACACCAATGTGATTGTTAAAGTTTTTTTCATTAGCAACCACTTTATATTTGTTTTGTAATAAACTTAGTAATATATTTCTAGTAGTTGTTTTACCAACACTACCGGTTAAAGCAATAACCCTAGGATTATATTTTTTAACCATATAGTGAGCAATATCACCTAAAGCTAAAGTTGTATCTTTAACTAAAATATATGGAATAGAGCTGTCTACCTTTTTAGATACAATTAATATTTTAGCACCATTATTAATAGCAGACTCGACATACTTATGGCCATCAGTATTTCCGACTAGAGCCACAAAAACATCACCAGTGCAAACATCTAAACTACTAGTTTTAACTTGCTCATAAGTTTCATTTAAATCGATTTCACCAATAAGCTTTCCCTTTGTACTAATAAGTAAATCATTAATATTCATATCAATCAACTCCTCAATCATTATAACATATGTAAAGAAATATATCTATGATAATTATATTAAAAGAAACTACATATTTAACTAAAATTGACAGTGAACGATTAAGATGATATATTGAAAAATAGGAGGAAGATTTCAGATGATAGATAGCGCTCAATATAGATTAGTCATTAATCAAGTGTATGAAACAATTATGGAAGACCTTAAGTCAGCTTATTCAAGAGAAGAGCTTGAAGAATTATTAAAGAAAGGTAATAAAGATTTTCATAAACAAATTGAAGAAGAATTACTTATAACAATGGATGGACAATACAGTGAAACATTTGACATATTGATACAAGATTACTTGGAATCATTAAAAGGAATAGCAATTTTATCACCAGGCATTTCAACAGGCTTGCACGATTCAAAATTTAAAATTACATTAAATACATATAATGGAAAAATGTCTGACATACCAAATGATGGACTAATCACAGAAGACACAGTATTTGACGCTTCAAGTATGACTAAAATGTTCACATCAATTTTATTATTAAAAGAAGCCGAAAAAGGCAATATTGATCTAACCAAAACCTTTGCCGATTACTCACCACTTTTAAGAAATATAGATATTCCAATTATAGACGCCTTAAAATTTAGTGCGATTATTATGACAGATGGGAGAATAGATGAAAAAAATCTTTCTCGTGAAGAAAGAATAAAAAGACTTTTAAATGCAAACATAGTTGAAAGAGAAACCTATAAATATAGTGATATTCCTTATATGCTTGTACCATTATTATTTGGGAGTACTATAGAAGAAGCTACTGAAAAATATCTGCAAAAATTTTATGAACTATTTAGAAATGAGCTCGGTTTAGAAAAAACTGGATATAATAAACTTAACATGTCAGGTGGACCAGTCAAAAGAAAATTTGATGAGGAAGAAAACAGATTCACATATTATAAAGATGGAGTATATGACCCTAAAGCAAATATATTTGAACGAGAAATTGGCTATGTATCTGGACATGCTGGAGTAACGACAAACGTTCAAGATTTAGAAAAATTATTTGATGCCTTAAATAGAGGAATACTTTCTGACAAGTCAATCAAAACACTAATTACCTCAGTAAGCCCAAATTCAGTCTATCTACTAGATGAAAACGGAAACAAAAAATTTAGAGATGATAAACCAATAATTGTAAACCATGGTATGGGTGTATATATAAATACAGGAAGCATTTTAAATTCATCTGTTTTTCCAGCATTTAGCAAAACAGCTTTTGCTGCATCTGGTTCAACTGGAACTAATAGTTTGCTCGATTTGGAAAATGGCTTTATTGCAATTAAACTTCCAAACTATCATAGTGGATTATTTTCTAAATGGGTTAGGATTGACAATGAATCAATTGGTGATTCAATGAACGGTGATGAGTTCCCAAAAAATAGTGAGACAACATTAATATCTGGAACAAATAGCCTTAGAGATGGAAGCCTAATTAGACCAGACGGCACAGAAATGAGACCAGGTAGAGCATCAAATAACTTCAATGCCGAAGAACTAAAGACACTATTGAAGCTAAGAATAGCCAAAGTTGCACTGACTATAAAAGCGACATACGAATATAATGGTGAAGAGTTAAAAGAAACTTTAAAACAAATAGATAAAGCTTTCAATAAAAACATGGTTGCTAAAGAAAAGAGTCAAAAAATAAATAGATAAACATAAGATGAAAAAGTCTTATGTTTTTCATAAAATATCAAAGAAAAACCTACCTAATCAAATTGACAAAAAAAAGTTAATAGTATATATTTAAAAGGCGGGATAAATTTGGAAAAATCAATTGTAGAGATTAATATGATTATAGTCAGATACAATTGAGTACATAAAGAGGTAGAAAATTAATTTATAGAAGTGACATAAAATAGCTATTTAACTAAAGCTAACGTGTTAAAGTGTAAACACAAATAAAAATATAGACAGTATAAGTAATATCTTGTTACAAGCATATATTTTATGTGTTATAATTCGAATAGAGGTGAAGAAGATGTTAATCTTAGCAAAAACATTTCTTGCTATTATGCTTGGATATGTTTTATCATTAATTATGGGAGCTATATTGATTCCGTTTTTAAAGAAAAAAAATTTTAATCAAAAAATAAATAAATTAATTAACAAAAGTCATATGGCAAAACAAGGTACACCAACATTAGGAGGATTAATATTTATAATTCCAACTATTGTTGCATTAATTGTTTTGTATTGCAGAGGTAGTATAAAAATAACACATAATTTAATAATATTAATTGTTGTATTTTTATCGTATGCTTTACTTGGCTTTATTGATGACTACTTAAAACTAAAAAGACATACAAAAAAGACTAATGATGGTTTAAAATCATGGCAAAAGCTTATTCTTCAAATCATTATCGCTTTAGTATTTTTCTTTATCTATAAATTATATGGTGGTACGGGTGATTTGACTTTAAGCCTGTTAAAATGGAACTTTAAAATAGGCTGGGGATATGGTATATTTATACTATTAGTATTAGTCAGCACCACCAATGCCGTAAACATTACAGATGGTCTAGATGGATTAGCTGGATCACTATCTACGCTTGCCTTTATAGCATTTGGCCTAACTGCCTGGAATACTACATGGTTAGAAGGATATCAAGAAATAGCTATTTTTTGTTTCTTACTTGTTGGATCATTAATGGGATTTCTAATATATAATTCCTACCCAGCTAAAATATTTATGGGCGATGTAGGTTCCCTTGCCTTAGGTGGTGCATTAGCCACAGTCGCCATTTTAACACGACATGAATTTTCTCTTGCCCTAGTTGGAGGAGTGTTTGTTATAGAAACTTTGACAAGCCTACTTCAAATAATTTGGATTAGAAAATTTCATAAAAAACTTTTCCTAAAAGCCCCATTACACCACCACTTTGAAGAACTCGGATGGTCTGAAACAGATATTGTAAAATTGTTCTTATCTGTTGGTCTTATTTTTGCTATGCTTGGCATAGTATATAGTGTTTGGTTATAGACCTATTTGCTTTTTGAAAGAGGTGTTGTATGCAATTAAACTGTAATTATGATGGTGGATCAATAGATATAATTCAAGAAGATAAAAAAAGAAATATACTGATTCTATCCCCAAAACAAGAAAATGGAAAGTATTCAAATTATTATAATTTCACCATAACAAACAACAATGATTTAGATGGAACGATTTGTATTAAAAATTTAAAAAAAATGATATATTCTGGAAAACAAGAAGATAACCTTATACCACTTTTCAAAAGCAAAAATGGTGATTACAAACAATTAAGTAAAACAAAAACTAGCATGTCAAGTGGTGATTTATTTATAAAAATAAATCGTAAAGAAGTTATAGAAATTTCCTCATATCCAAGATATACTATTAAGGATTTAGAAAGCTTTCTAGAAAAAATCAAAAATAAGCATGTTGTTATTCAAGACGCAGTCCTAAAAAAAGTGACAATTGGCAGTTTAAGTAACAAAGCAATTGTTGTCATCGCACGTCAACATCCAGGAGAGACATTATCTAGCTTTTTTATAGAAGGAATGATTAATTGTATTGCCAGCAAATTAAAGCCATCTGATAATACATGTTTCGTGTTTTTCCCTATAGTTAACATCGATGGAGTAAGAAATGGTAACCATCGATACACAAATGGATATGATTATAATAGAATGTGGCATACTACAGGAATTATTAAAGAGATAGATTATATAAAACAAGAGTTATCGAAAATTAATATTGATTTCTTTATTGATGTACATTGTGATGAAATAACTACAACTGATTATATAAGAAACAAAAACCCTAAAATTAGAAAAAATATCAAGGCCATTCAAGTGATTAGTGAGCCATCAAAGTTAAGAAGATTTTTAAGAGCATTGATAAAACAAAGAAAGATAATAAAATTTTCCAATAAGAGTGCAAGAGAATTTATAGAATCAAAATATGGTTGTGATACTATGTTAGTTGAACTGTCCTTATCTAACCCTGATAGAGAAAAAAGAGAAAAGCAAGGCTATAATTTTGCAAATAACATAATAGAAATGGAGAGAAAAAAATGCAAAAAATAATAATACATTTAAAAAACAATGAAACAATTGATAGATACGTAAATTTTTTAAGAAATGGATACAGCGAAGATGAGGTATATAGCAAAGAAGTAAGAAATACTATTGAAGAATTTATGAATAATGGATGGAAAGTATATTTAACATCAATAGAAAATCTCGATGAAAGTCGCAACGAATACATGCGAGTGTATGATATAGAAAACGATAAAGATTTAACTATGACAATTGACGAAGTAAACACCGAAATAAAAGCAATGATTATACGTGTAATTGGAAGTATAGAAGGTAATTTTTTCAACATAAAAAAATATCTTGAATATTTACAAAATAATTATAAAGGATTAGTTATAAATGACCCTAAAGCCATGATAAAAGGCATGACTAAAAACTACTTAACTGAGATAGACGAAGAAACACTATTAAATATTGGAATAAAAATGATACCAACTAAAATTTATGACAACCATGTTTCTATGGATACATTGAAACATGATTATGACAACTTAAGTGATTACCTCATTAAACCATTGAGTGGTGAATTAAGTAATTCGCTTAAAAACCTAGGGGAAATAGATGAAGAATTTTTAAGATATAAAGAGAACAAAGTCCTAGGTTGGGTTGTACAGCCAATTATGCAAGAGGTTTGGAATGGCGAATATCAAATGGCATTTTTGGGAGGAAAATTAGTATATGCACAATGTAAAGAATATACTAATAAAGATTCATCAATTCCAACTCAAAAAAGTCGTATCCTTCACAAATATTCACCAAGCAATGACGAAATTACAATGGCTAAAAAATTAATAGAATATTTTAAAGAAAAATATAATTTAACTATTCACATTTGCAGAGTAGATTTTATGAAAGATAAAAACGGGATGCCAATACTTTTAGAATTTGAAATGGTAAATCCAGGATTTTTTATAGGATATATGGATGAAAATGACAACGATATTAAAAAAATCACAAGTGAAATCAGAAAGTACTGCGAACAATAAAAATTTATTAAAACTACTTAATTACATGCACTCGAAATAAACAACTACATTTAAATAAAAAAAAGGAAATTAAACTTAATTTCCTTTTTCTATAGATTTATTCTTATTATTTGTAGTCATCCAATCATTACCATCAACAGTTTTTGCAACAAGCATTGCAGCAGCTTCATCACCAACTACATTTAAAACAGTAGCAGGTGGATCAATCACTGTAGCAACCATTGTAAGTAAAGGTAAAGCAGCCATTGGATAACCAAGCATAGAAATAATTAAAGATTCTGAAATAGTTCCGCCGCCAATTGGCACAGCTGTAATTAACAGAACAGCCAGCATTGATACACCAACTATCTGTAAAACAGATACATTATTTCCAAATAGGCTAACTAAGAACATTATTTTAAATACACATCCAATAATTGAACCATCTTGATGTAAACTAGTACCTAAACCAATAAAAGTTTCAGACACATCATCAGGAATGCCCATTTTTTTCGCACTATTAATATTTACCGGTAAACTTGCTGCAGATGAACAAGTAGCTAAAGCTGTAAATGTTGGTTCAAAAATATTTGACCAGAAAGCTCTAACAGCTTTTTTACCACCAGCGATAAATGCATATAAAGTATAAAATACAATGTAAAATACAAATGAACAAACAGTATAAATAACAAAAGTTCTTAAATATCCAGTAGCAATTTCACCACCGAAGGTTCCAACTAAAGAAGCAAAATAACATCCAAGACCAATAGGCGCATAATGCATAATGATATTTATGAAATTCATAATAGTTTTATTAGCTGCCTCTAAAACATCAAGAAGCGGTTTAGTCTTTTCTTTATCCTTTCTCATTGCAAACCCAAAGATGATTGAAAATACTACTATAGCAACAACATTACTTTTAGATAAAAGACCACTAAAGTCGCCTACACTAATAAGTTCAACAGTGCTTTCTAAAACATTAAGCTTTGGACTTTTTACGGTTTCATTAGAGAAAGCCTCTCTAATTACACTAGTATCTTTAGTATTTACTAATTTAAAAGTATTAGTAGTTGCAATACCAAAGAAAATCGCAATAAGTGAAGTAATTACTGAAACAACAATAATTCTTCCAAATATCTTTTTAAGCCTTTTTGGCGAATCCATTTTCGCAATTGTAGTTGTGATTGTTAAAAATAAAAGTGGAACAATCGTTACAAAAAGCAAGTTTAAGAATAAATCACCTAGTGGTTTAACCACATTTACGTCTTCTTTAAATATGACACCACAAATCGCACCAATAATTAAAGCTAAGACAAGTAGGACAGTAGTTTTATAACTTTCCCAAATTTTTTTCATAAAATAAATCTCCCTTCACTCACATTATAATGTCATTATAAAAAATAAGCTATTATGTGTATTCCACTAAAAAAATAAAAATCCACGTAAAAAACCCAAAATATGATATAATGAAAGCGGAGATGTATATGGAAACAAAATATGTAAAAATGAATAATAATCAAAGAGAACTATCACTAGGTAATTTTTGCCGAATAGTAAAAGAACTTTCTTTAAATAAAGCTTTCGCAAACCAAACAGAAGTCTTTTATGCCATTTTTGGGGTAGATAATGTAAGCGACTCCACTATAAATAACTACTGTATTGGATACCGTTCTATTGGAACCGAATTTAAACAAATATATATTAAAAGAGAAAAATATCCAAACAAAGAGTTTGATGAAACTATGCTAACTATTCTTTCAATTTTAAAAGGTCAAATATATAGTAATGTTAGCCATGAAAAAATCGAAAAACTATTAGAAGGAAACCTAATAAAAAAATTGAGCCTAGAACTATACAATTTAGCTAAAAACGATATAACTGTAAGTCCTGAATTTACAAAAAAAATATATAAATTAATAAATCAAAATAAAATATATGATGCCTTGTGTGAAGTACTTATATATATTGTTTTAGAAAAGAAACAACCAGTATATATTGAAAAAAATCAAAGAGAACTATTTGAAAATATACTTAATAATACCAATATTTCTATGGATGAACTTGAAAAATTTTTGAAAGTCCAATTGCAAGACGGAATAAATTACATATATTCACTAAAGAAACTTGCCAAAGAAAACAACCCTTATGCATCTTTCGAACTTGGTGAAATGGAATATAATGGTAAAATGGCAGGTCTACCAAGATATGTTAAAGCTTATGAATACTTTAAAATAGCTGCTGAAAAAAACCATCCTAGAGCAAACTGGTTAATTGCCAAAATGTTACTAGAAGGCCAAATAGGCAAGAAGAAAGAAACGGATTTAAAGGAAGCTTATAAATATTTGAAAAATGCTGAAGAGTGTGGCAGCGTTGCCGCCACTAATACTATAGGTTTGTGTTATTTAAACGGAATGATTCCGGGCAAACCTAAAAATGTAGAAATGGCCATCAAATATTTAAAAAAAGCTGCTGAAAAGGATTATGTATATGCCCATAATAATTTAGGCAAAATATACGAAGAAAAAGGTGATTATGAAAAAGCATTCAAACACTATTTTTCAAGCGCCTCGCTAGAAGAAAGCTGGGCTTCAAATAAATTAGGTCAGTGGTATCGGACTGGCACATACCTAGAAAAAAATATGAAAAAATCGTTTGAATATTATAATAAAGCCCTAGACGTACCACAAATCATATTAAATTATTGGGCTTACTTTAATTTAGCCAAATATTTTTATTTAGAAGGAAATTATGAAGCTGAAATAGAAAAAGACGAAAATAAAGCCATCGAATATTTTGAAAAATGCATAAATAATGATATCGACGCAGCCTACCAAGAATTAATTAATATATATATAGATAAATATCTAGAAGAACAAAACGACGAATACATAAATAAAATAAACGAATATATATCTAAATTAGCCATAAAACCTTACTATCAAAAATGTGAGAAAGATATCAAAGAAAGACTATCAATATTACAAAACAAAAAACTAATTGTCGTGAAGACTAATTGACGTAAGAATAAATAAAATATAAAATTTATATAAAGGTGATAAAAGATGAAAAAAGGATTTACATTAATTGAACTTTTAGGAGTAATTGTTATTTTAGGGATAATTGGTTTAATAGTTGTTCCAGTAATTCAAACATCACTAAGTGACAGTAATCAAAAACTTTGTAAAAATCAAATAATGATATTTGAAAAAGCCGCTAAAAATTATGTGTCTCAAAATCCTTACGGAGACTATGATAACACAGATATATCTTTAGAAACACTTCAAAATGAAGGCTTCTTAGAAGAAAGCGAACTTAAAAACCCTAAAGGTGGAAGCTTTGATAAAACAAGCACAGTTAAAATCACTTATAATGGAACAAGATATACATATAAATATAATGGAACATGTCAGGATTAATTTACTTTAGTCCTTTTTTTTGCTAAAATTAATTTAGGTGAAAAATATGTTATATAGTTCAGTGAATAATCCAAAAATAAAAAAACTAAAACTTTTAAAACAAAAAAAATATCGAGACATCGAAAAACTTTTTCTAGTTGAGGGTGATCATCTAGTAAAAGAAGCTTACAACAATGGATATTTGAAAGAATTATTAATTCCTGAAAATAGTAACTATAATTTGAAAGTACCCACAAGCGAAATAAGTAAAAATATTATAAAATATTTGACTGACTTAGAAACACCTACTGGTATATTCGGAATATGCGAAAAAAAAGAAATGAGCTTAAAAGAAGGCAAAATATTAGTTTTAGATGGCATTCAAGATCCTGGAAATTTGGGAACTATCATAAGGAGTAGTACAGCTTTCAATGTCGATACTATAGTTATAAACGATAAATGTGCAGATATTTATAGTTCAAAAGTAATAAGGGCATCTCAAGGCATGATATTTAATGCAAATATTATCAAAGAAGATTTAAAAAAATTCATAGAAAATATTAGAAATACCCATAAAATTTTAGTCACTAAAGTAGATGGCGGAAAAAACTTAAAAGATATTGAAAAATTAGAAAAGTTTGCTATAATAATGGGCAGTGAGGGACAAGGAGTAAGTAAAGAACTGATAAACCTTGCCGATGAATTTTTATATATTCCCATGAATAATAAATGTGAAAGTTTAAACGTTGCTGTTGCGACTAGTATAATTTTATATGAAATAAGTTAGGAGATGATTCAAATGCTTTATATAGGTAATCTAGTAAATACTCATGGAATAAAAGGCGAAGTTAAAATCATCTCAAATTTTAAATATAAGGAAGTAATATTTAAAAAAGGCTCAAATATATATATTAATGATATTAAGTATAAGATAAATAGTTATAGACACCATAAAAACTTTGATATGGTAACATTAGAAAGCATTAATGATATCAATAAAGCAATTCCGCTAAAAGGCAGTAGAGTATATATAGATAAAAAAGAATTTACTTTTCCTGGAGTATTAAATGAAGATTTATACGGTAAAAAAGTATATGATAAAGACAAATATATAGGTGTGCTAGAAGACATCAAGCAAAATATGAATCAAGAATTATTAGTAATAAAAAATGAGGATAAAACATACTTAATACCTTATGTTGATGAATTTGTAAAAGATATAAACGATGATATTCATTTAGATTTAATTAAAGGATTTCTAAATGAAGATTGATATTTTAACCATATTCCCAGAAATGTTTGATGGATTTTTAAAAACCTCAATCATTAAAAGGGCTTTAGATAATAACAAAGTAGAAATAAAAATTCATGACATAAGAAACTATAGTAAAGATCCTCATAAAAAAGTCGATGACTACGGCTATGGTGGTGGAAGAGGCATGGTTTTAATGCCACAGCCTATTTTTGACGCAGTAGATGATATAAAGACAGATAGCAGTAAAATAATACTTATGACCCCACAAGGAAAACCATACAAACAATCTGTGGCCTATGACCTATCGAAAGAAAAACATTTAATTTTAATATGTGGTCACTATGAAGGATTTGATGAAAGAATCAGAACTTTAGCTGATATAGAAATAAGTATTGGCGATTACGTCTTAACAGGTGGTGAACTTCCTAGTATGGTTATAACCGACAGTATTGTAAGACTATTAGATGGTGTTATCGAAGAAGAGTCGCACATTAATGATTCTTTTAACAATAACTTATTAGATTACCCCGTCTATACTAAACCAGTAGAATATAGAGGTATGAAAGTTCCAGAAGTCTTACTTTCTGGACATCATGCGAAAATCAAGAAATATAGAGAAGAAGAAGCTCTAAAGAAAACTAAAAATAGAAGACCCGATTTACTAGAAGGTGAAACAAATGAATAAAAGATATTACATTGTAGATAAAGAAAATACCGAGATAGTTCATGGATATATTGATTATGATCAAATAAAAGGTTTTAATATTAAGCCTCAAAACAACGTTCCATATGATGGTATAGAAGTTGGCCATCTTACTTTAGTTGAACCAGAGTTAATCAAAAGAGTTTTAGAAAGAAAAACAAAAAGAAAATTAAATGCTTACTTGAATTTTTTATTAACTGTAATTGATGATGACGATAGTGACGGTGAAGCTTTAGAACTAGTAATCGATGATGTTAGTAGATATAAGAGTATAATCATTAATAAATATTCAAAATTTTTAAATAAAAAATATATAAATTCGTTATTAAAAAAAGTAAATATGGTTGAAAGAGAATTAAAAGCAAAACTCAGAGAAATATATATGCATGATGAAATGCAAATAGGACGCAAAAGATAGTTGAAATTTTCAAAAATATGTGGTACAATTATTCACGTCGTGATCCGCTGGGATTCGTTACTTATGATCATAGATTTGTAAAAGGAGAGTGAGACTATGAATTTGGTAGAAAAAATAACGAAAAGCCAAATCAGAACTGATTTACCTGAATTCCGTGTTGGTGATACTGTTAAAGTAAATGTTAAAATCATCGAAGGAAAACGCGAAAGAATTCAAGCGTTTGAAGGTATTGTAATTGCCATTAAAGGTAGTGGCGTAAGTAAAAACTTCACTGTTAGAAAAAAATCAAGTGGTGTTGGAGTTGAAAGAACATTCCCATTTAACTCACCAAAAGTTGACAGCGTAGAAGTAATAAGAAAAGGTAAAGTTAGAAGAGCTAAACTTAATTATTTACGTGACCTTAAAGGACAAGCAAAAATTAAAGAAAGAAAATAAGGCCAGCCCTTATTTTTTCGTATTAAAGGGGATAAAAATATGATGTTAGAAAGTGATCAAAAGATAATTAAATTTTTAAAGGATATAATTCCATACATAGTTATTATTATAGCTGTCGTATTATTTAGAAGTTATATAATTACCCCTGTTGAAGTTGAAGGAACCTCCATGTATTCAACATTAGACAACGGTGAAATATTACTACTAAAAAAATATGATAAAAATTATAAAAGATTTGATGTTATAGTTTTTAGTAACGGCAAAGACAAACTTATTAAAAGAATAGTTGGACTTCCAGGCGAGACCATAGAATATAAAAATAATAAACTATATATAGATGGCAAATATATTAAAGAACCATTTTTAAAAAATAATCAAAAAACATATGATTTTAACCTAGAAGACATTGGCTATGAAAAAATTCCAGATGGATCCTATTTTGTTTTAGGAGACAATAGAACAAACTCAACTGATAGCCGTATTATTGGACCAGTTTCTAGTAAGCAAATCGCAGGAAAGACAGATTTTGTCATATTCCCATTTACTAAATTTGGTAAATTTTAAAGGGACAAATTATAAAAAAAACTAATAATGTAAAGTAACAAATAAATTTTTTGTTACTTTTAAAATTAAAAAAATATGTTAAAATGATTATAGGAGACTTTATGAAAGAAATATTTTATAAATACATAAATAATGAATTAAAGCTAGAAACATGGCAAAAAATAGGTATACTTTGCTTAGTAATAGTTATAACAGGAATATTTGGCTGGATCTATGAATTCATATTTTATTATTTTAATAGTGGAATGAAAGAGTTTTACTGGAGGGGAGCCAATTTTCTTCCATGGATTAATATATACGCCACAGGCTCAATAATGATTATTATCCTTACCAAAAAATTAAAGAAACATCCACTTTTGATATTCTTAATTGCTTTTATTTCAACTGGAATTTTAGAATACTTTTCTGGACTTGCTATGTATAAATTAATGGATGGAATAAGGTGCTGGGATTATAATACAGAAATACTAAACTTTGGTAATATTGATGGTTTTGTTTGTTTAAGAAGTGTCACATTTTTTGGACTTTCAGCGTTATTATTGATGTACTGTATTGTTCCATCTTGTATATATTTGTCTAAAAAAATGAACAAACATACTTTTTTGACATTTAGTATTTTATTATGTTCTATATTTTTATTTGATGAATTTTATAATTTATTGTTTGCCAAACTGTTAAAACTCCCAAGATCAGTAGACATATATAAAAATGTCGGTATTAAGTATATGGACTATTACAAAAATAAATAATAAAAAAAGCAAAATATGAGACAAAACCAAATATAATCCTTAAGGATGTCAACAAAGTATTTTATGTGATAGAAACTGAATATAAAGAAAAGAGCTCTTCAACGGCAGATAGCATTGATGAGGAACATAACAGATAAAGTAAAAACGAGGTGAGTTGCTTGAAATATATAGTAGCACAAATTATAGGTTTTATTGCTTTTGCAGTTTCATTAATTGCTTATCATAGAAAGAATAAAAAAATTATTCTAAGCAATATGTTAATATCAAATATATTAAATCTAGTTCATTACTTACTATTAGGAGCTTTTAGTGGATGTGTGACAAAACTTTTAGCAACATTTAGAGACTATTTCATTATTCTCAAAGAAAAGTATAATAAACTTTCCAACATTGCTTATTTAATACTATTTATTATGCTTTATATAATTGCTACCATTTTTACATATAACGGATTTTTATCAATATTGCCTTTAGTAGCAGCTATAATATATATTATATTTATTTGGAATGGTGACGATGTTAAAATTAAAAAAACAGCATTCTTTTGCTATTTTCTATGGTTGATATATAATATATTTGTATCATCTGTTGCCGGCATAGTATCAAATATTATTTCAATAATATCAACTCTAATCGCAATAATAAATGCTAAGAAAGGAGATAAATAATATGAATAAATATATAATTGTAACAACATTTTGTGATAAAGAAACAGTAACTAATCAAATAATAAATACACTTTTAGAAAAAAAATTAATCGCAGGAAGCCAAGTTTCAAAAGTTCATTCAAAATATTGGTGGAAGAATACTTTAGAAAAGTGCGATGAATATAAGCTTGAATTTAGAACAAAAGAAAATTTATTTTCTGAAATAAAAGAAGAAATAACGAAAATACACGATTATGAAACTGCAGAAATATCTTATTATGAAATAGTTAATGCCAACAAAGAATTCTTAAATTGGATAGATGAAAATACAAAATAAGATAGGTTTTAAAAATGTTGGAAAAATAATCAAAATTTAATAATAATCAACTTGTAATTGATACATTAAATGATGCAATATCCAAAAGAAAAGATGTACATGGACTTATCATTCATAGTGATCAAGGATTCCAATATACATCTTTCGAATACAAATCCATTTGTAAATCTAACGGAATTACTATTTCAATGTCCCGAAAAAGTACTCCAATAGATGATTCACAAATGGAAAGCTGGCATGGTATCCTTAAAAAGGAAACCTTGCATAACAATAATATCACATCTTTACAAGAATACCAAAAACTTGTTGAAGATTGGATATTATTTTACAACACAGATAGATTAAAGTCAAAAAAACCTAAGAAATAAATCTTAGGTCATTTTTATTTTTTGTGAACTATTTGGGGTTCACTTCACAACAGACAATATTTTTATTTTTCTGTAAGTACTTTATTCGTTTAGTAATTAAGTTCCAATTGTCTTTTTCAGTAATATGTTTAACAAGTTGTACATATAAGGCGGGATGAATAATTTCAAATGGCCTCCATGCATATTTTCCATCTTTATTATTCATGATTTTGTAATTTACATCATCTAAATTTTCAACCTTTATATTAGCATCATTAAAATCTGATAATTTCTTTCCATTTAGTTTTTTCTTGATATCTTGTAAAAGGGAATCAAATTCATAATATTCTGGTATATCTAAATTGCAATAATTATTACCTTTTAGAAAAAAATTTTCGGCAGTGATATTATCCATATCTAAAACGCTTGTCTTTTTCATAGTATAATCACCTCTTTTGCTGCTTATTATAACACAATTTGATAGTTCTACTATTCATATAATATCTACGTATGATATTCAAGTGATACAATTATTTTTCTATTATTTATTTGCTTATTTTTTGTTTATATTAATTAAATATATTTTCTTTTTTATAATACTTTCCATAGTTGGTAAGTTGCTTTAACAAATCAACATTTATTCCTAGCAATAAACCTATATTTATAATTAAAATGTCAAATAAAAGGTGAGAAAAATAAAACGTTTCATAATCAGTTAGATTTTTTCGCTTCCTATTATAATGTATATAGTATACCCTAGCATCATTTATTCTTTTGGATAGTTCTATTATCTCTTGTTCAGAAAAATTGAACACATAATTTGCTTTTTCAAGTAGAGAATGTACTTTATCTGCATAATGTGGACCATTTTCTTTTTTATCAGATCTTAAATTATAATAGTATAGGGCTTCATCTTTAGCAAATTCATTAGAAAAATACTCTAATGTTGTTGTTCCTACAATAAATCTATTCAAATCAGAAATAAATCCACAAATTGTACTATAATATATGTCTAAAACTGGATATAATTTGTCAAAATAATCAAGGTATTTGCTATATATGTTATTAATGTTTGATAACTCCTCAATTTTTATTCTTGTTATATTTAATACTTCT